>CAZDYS010000147.1:0-8624 GCA_964509445.1 uncultured Planctomycetaceae bacterium | reverse complement strand
GCTACAACCCGCCGCCATCACGACGATGGCGAGGAGGAGACCCTGCAGCCGACGGTTGATCAGCTTGGTCTTGCGTTGGTTCTTCTTCATGGGTGGGGAACATCACCAGACGGCGACGTTGTCGACGTCGACGTACATCGGGGAGAAGGGGGGCAGGTTGGCGGTGTCGTTGAAGAGCTCGTCGTAGTGCCAGTCGCGGACCGGGGGGCGGTAGTAGTCGCCGTTGACCTCGAACTTCCCGGTGGCCTTCTGGCTGAAGCCGGTGCAGACCATCGAGCCCCAGATCTCGCAGTTGGTGCCGGACCACTTCTCGTGGAAGCGCGGCAGGTTCATCGGTCCGCCGCTCCAGCTGTCCGACGTGTTCTCGGACTCGGAGGTCAGGATGGCCATGTTGAAGGACGTGTCCGAGGCCGTCGGCAAGGTGCCCGAGGTCTTCGAGTTGTCCCAGCTGTTCGACAGCAGGTTGACCGCGTCCGCCATCACGGCCGCGGACTTCTTGCTGTCGGTGTTGTAGTCGCCGTGGACGTAGATCGAGTCCGGCGACACGACCGTCAGGTCGCCGGCGAGCTCCGCGCCGTTCGTCAGCTGGAACCCCTTCACGTCCGTCCCGGTGCCCGAGCCGTAGCCCGCGACGTAGAGCAGTCCGTTCGCCGGGTAGTAGCTCGTCTTCGCGAGCTCTTCCATGTCGATCACGGTCATCTGGATGGACTCACCGCTCCCCTCGGCCTGGCGCGCGTCGTACATCGACGTACCGGTGACGACGCTCGAGAGCTGGCTGGTGACCTCGTTTCCATGCGCGTCGTAGGCGTGCCAGCTGCCGTCCTCCGAGGACAGGATCGAAAGGCCCGCTGCCTCGTGGAAGAACGCCTTGTCGTGCGTGCCCTGGCCCGGCGTGGCCTCGACGAACTCTCCGGAGCCCTCGTCGAGCACGTAGGAACCGCCCTCCACCTCCGCGAACATGTCGAAGCTCTCGGTGGCCGGGAGCTCGACGCGGTCGACGCCGTGCTCCCCGGTCAGGAGCGTGTAGCCCTCGTCGGCGTAGGCGTTCGGTTCGTTGTACTTCTCGAGCACAGCGGCGCCGAACGGCAGCCAGTCGTTGGAGCCCGTGTAGTCGCCGTCGGTGTCGTAGTCGTAGCCGCTGAACGCGCTGTCGAAGCCGCTCGTCGACGGAACGCCCCAGTTGTCGTACTGGGTCTTGGTCTCCATCTCCGCGAGCTCGTAGGGCTCGGAGGAGTCGAACGGATCCGACACCCAGCGCCGGAAGGTCGCGGGGTTGTTCGTGCCCCAGTTGTATTTCGCGGCCCAGGCGGAGTCCTTGATGGAGCCGTACAGGCCACCGACGATGCGCACGTGGTTGGTGTTGAACTCCAGCCCCTTCTGCGCATAGGTGTACATGTCCCCGTTGCAGTGCACCGGCCCGCTGATCCTCATCGGCGCGGGATAGAGGAAGTGCATGTCGCTCTCGTAGAAGAGGGCGAACTGGAAGATCGGCACCTGGCTCCCCCGCACCACGCGGTGGAACTCGTAGTAGGAGCGATCCACGGTCGCGCTGCCGGTGATCCGGTACACCGTCTCGATGGAGTGGAGACCGTCCTCCGCCACGATCGTCTGGGCGGGAGTCAGCACTTCGATCGCGTACTCCCCGGTCTCGCCGTCGAGCGTGATCGAGCCCTCGTTCGGGACCGCACTGTCGTGCAGGAGCGCGTCGTAGACCTCCTGCTCCGCTCGCGCACTGGCCGCGCGCGCGACGAACTCGGCGCGCACCTTGGACTGGTTCGTATCGGACAGACGCTTCGAGGTCGCAGCGGTCGTCGTCATCACGAAGGACGCTCCGAAGAGCGCCACGATCACGAAGATCGCCCAGACCAGGACGATGCCCTCCCTCTGCCGGTTCCGGCTACGATTCATTGCGCGATCCATCCGTTCATGAGCGCGATCTCCGCGCTCGCCTCCCGCGTGATGAGCCGGCCGTCGAAGTCCTGCGCCCCCAGGACGACGGTCACGCGAACCGTGTTCAGCGGGATCTCCCAGCCCGTGTCTTCGGGGTCCTCGAAGCGCACCTCCTGGACCGAGCGGGAGATCGTCCGATCGACGCCGTCCACGCCGCGCCGGATCAGGGTGTTCGTGCCGTCGTCCGCGGGGACGAGCAGGTAGGCGATCGGGACCGCCTCCCAGGCCACCTCGCTGCCCGCCATGTCGGGCCAGTTGTCGCCGTCGGCGTCCGCCGGCATGGGGAACAGGATCTCGCGACTCTCCTCCGGGTCGTCGCCGATCCGGTGTGGTTCCTCGTGCTCGAAGTCCTCGAAGCCCGCGGGCGGCTCTCCCGCCGGGAAGAACAGCGGGTAGTCCTCCCCACCGAGGGTGACGAACCCGGAGCGCCCCAGGTCCTCCGTCACCGTGGCGAGGATCTCCAGCGCGTCGGCCGACAAGGACAGCCCGACGCTCTCCGTGCGCGAGCTCCCCCCGAAGGTCTGGATCAGGAGGCCGAGCCCGAAGAGCACCGTGGCGACCAGGCTCAGGGAGATCGTGACCTCGATCAGCGTGAAGCCGCTCCTTCGTCGCGCCCTCATCGAACCAGGGTCGAGAGCGTCTGCGAACGCTCGAGCCCCTGCAGACTGGTCCACTCGAGCACGAGCGAGACGTTCAGGATCTCCGGAACCGGGTCCCCGGCGCTGTAGCCGGGCGTCGTGAAGGTCAGGACCTGCGCGCGGAGCTGCGGGTCGTCGATCTCGATCTCTCCGTCGATCTCGTAGGGCCCGTCGGCATCGATCAGCTCCGGAATCGTGCGGACCAGCGCCTTGTTCATCTCGGTGCGCAGGAGCTGGGTCGCGTAGTCGCGCTCGCGAGACTCCTGCAGCAGACGGCGTGCGGCGATCTGGCTGGTGCCGACTCCGAGGCCGACGAAGGCCAGCAGCGCGCAGGCGACGAGAGTCTCGACCAGCGTGAAGCCCCGCCTGCGCGTGGGGCGTCGCCCTCGGGTCGAGGGGTCGTCTTGAGTTCGGGTTTGGCGCATGGAAAAAGATGCCGGGACCGGTTCGGATCCCTTTTTTCGACTCGCGCGGCGGCTCCGCTTGAAGCTCTCCCTAGGATTCCCGAGCGATCGGACGCCCGAGCCTTCCCCGGGGGCTCCAGGCGCGCCGACCCGCGCGCGGACGCCCCCCCGGCTCCTGGGCGAGGGTCTTTCGCGACCCGCATCGCTATCCTCTTCCTCCTATGAACGTCCTGCTCCTCGCTCCTGGTTTCCCGGCCGAGATGCCTCTCTTCGCGCGCGGCCTGGCGGAGGTCGGCGCCACCGTCCTGGGCGTGGGCGACGGTCCCGTGGCCGGACTTCCCGAGGAGGCGCGCAAGAGCCTCGCGGCGTACCTGCCGGTGAAAGGGCTGCTGAACGAGGACGAGACCGTCCGTGCGATCACCCAGTGGCTCGGCGGCCGGACCGTGGACCGGGTCGAGTGCCAGTGGGAGCCGGGCGTCGTCCTGGCCGCCAAGGTCCGCAAGGCGCTCGACGTCCCCGGCATGGGCGTCGAGCAGGCGGTGGCCTTCCGCGACAAGGAGACGATGAAGCAGGTGCTGGACGCCGCCGGCGTGCGCACCCCCTACCACCACCGCGCTCGCACCGAGGAGGAGGTGCGTTCCGCGGCTGAGGAGATCGGCTTTCCTCTGATCATCAAGCCCATCGCGGGCGCGGGCTCGGCGGACACCTACCCGGTCCGCTCGCCCGAGGACCTCGACGAGGCGATCGGCCTCACGCGCCACGTCCCCGAGGTCAGCGTCGAGGAGTTCATCGAGGGCGAGGAGCTCACCTTCGACACGATCTCCGCGGACGGCGACGTGCTGTTCCACAACGTCGCCTGGTACCGCCCGAAGCCGCTGGTCGCGCGCCTGCACCCGTGGATCAGCTCGATGGCGATCTCGCTGCGCGACACGGACGTCCCGGACGTGCAGAAGGGCCGGGAGCTCGGCGCGCGCGTCCTGCAGGCGCTCGACTACCGCACCGGCTTCGCGCACATGGAGTGGTTCCTGACGCCCTCCGGGGAAGCGGTGTTCGGTGAGATCGGGGCTCGACCGCCCGGAGCGCGCCTCGTGCACGCGATGAACTACTCCTGCGACGTGGACCTCTTCCGCGGCTGGGCGGAGGCGATCACGACCGGGCGGCTCTCCCAGGACACCTCGAAGAAGTACAACGCCGCCGTCGTGTTCAAGCGGGCCGAGGGCGAGGGGATCGTGCGCGGCTACGAGGGCCTGGACGCGATCCTGACCCAGTACGGCGAGCACATCCCGGTCTGCGACCTGACGCCGATCGGCGCACCGCGTCGCGACTGGAAGAAGAGCGTCGTCGGAGACGGCTGGCTCATCGCGCGCCATCCGAATCTGGAGACGACGGTCGAGATCGCGGACAAGCTCGCGGCCGAGTTCCGCATCGTCGCGGGCTGAGATGAGCGCCGCCCTGGTCGTCCTCGGGCCCCAGCGTCTGGAGCCCACGCTCGCGGAAGCGATCGCGGCCCACGAGGCCGAGCTCGGCGTCCCGCCGGGGGAAGCGCGGTTCGCGATGATCACCGCCGGCTGGGAGGAGCGCGAGGACGAGGACTCCGAGCTGCGCGCCCACCTCGCGATCGGAGGAACCGGCTCCGGACGCATGGCCAACCTGCAGCTGTTCCAGCGCGCCGAGGACGTGTTCCAGCGCGATCCCGAGCTGCTGGACGCGATGCTCGCCCACCACGCGCGGATCGGCGAGCTGCAGGCCTACTACCGCACGCGCCTCGCGCACCTTCTCGAGGCGGCCCGCACGCTCCTGGCGCGTCCCGGAGAGAGCGAGACCCTGGAACAGGCGCGCGAGGCCGCGATCGAGGACGTTCGTCGGCTCGACGCGCAGCACCTCGACGGACTGCGCGCCGCCCGCGACGCGTTCCTCGAGGACTGGCGCCCGCTCGAGCGCCCGTCCGTCGCACGCCACCGGGAGCAGATCCACGGAGACATCGCGAGCGCCCACGCGGTGTGCATCGCCGGAGGTCACGTGCAGATCCTGCTGAACCGCCTCCGGCTGTTCGGCATCGCCGAGCTCCTGGAGGACCGCCCGGTCTTCGCCTGGTCGGCGGGAGCGATGGCGCTCTCCGATCGCGTCGTGGTGTTCCACGACTCTCCGCCGCAGGGCCCCGGCGACGCCGAGGTCCTCGAAGCCGGCGTGGGTCTCTTCGACGGACTCGTCCCGCTCCCCCACGCCCGGCGGCGCCTGCGCCTCGAGGATCCCACGCGGGTCGCTCTCTTCGCGCGCCGCTTCGGCCCCTCCCTGTGCGCCGTCCTGGACGAGGGGACGCGCGTCGACCGGCAAGGAACGGGCTGGCGCACGGCGCAGGGAACGCGCGTCCTGGAGCCCGGCGGCGCGGTCGCGGAGGTGCCCTCATGACCCTGACTCTCGAAGCCCTGCGACGGGGCGACGACCTGTCGCGGGAGGACGTGGACGCGTTCCTCGAGTCCGGGGCCTTCCCGGTCGTCGAGGGAACCAAGGTGACGTTCGTGTTCCGCGGGGACGTGGAGGAGGTCGCGCTCCGGCACTGGATCCAGGGCCTGCCCTCCGAGCAGCCCTTCGAACGGATCGCGGGAACGGACGTGTGGCTCGTGACGCTCGAGATTCCCGAGTGCTCGCGCGTGGAGTACAAGCTGCAGGTGACGGAGCAGGGTCGGACCGCGTTGATTCGCGACCCGCTGAACCCGCATACGGCGCAGGACCCCTACGGCGCGAACTCGGTCGTCCACGCGGCCGGATACGAGCTCCCCTCGTGGACTCTCCCCGACGCGGAGGCGCGCAGCGGTCGCGTGCAGGAGCTCTCGTTCCAGAGCGAGGCCTTCGGAGACGTCCGCAAGGTGCTGGTGTACGAGCCGGCGCGCTACCGGGAAGCGCGACGCTATCCGCTCCTGATCGTCCACGACGGAGCGGACTTCCTGCGCTTCGCGTCGCTCGAGACCGTGCTGGACAACCTGATCCACCGGCTCGAGATCACGCCGATGATCGTCGCGCTGACGGACTCTCCGCGCCGCCTGGTCGAGTACGCCGACGACGAGCGCCAGGCGCGCTTCCTCGTCGACGAGCTGGTCCCCGCGCTGGAGAGTCGCTACCCGATCATCGGGACCCCCGAGGCCCGCGGGCTCGTGGGCGCGAGCTTCGGCGCCGTCGCGAGCCTGTCGGCGGCCTGGCGTCGGCCGGGCGTGTTCGGGAACCTCTTCCTCCTGTCGGGGTCGTTCGCGTTCACGGACATCGGCGACCACGAGAAGGGGCCGATCTTCGACCCGGTGGTCGAGTTCGTGAATGCCTTCCGCGCGAACCCCGGCCGGCCGGCCGAGCGCGTGTTCCTGACCTGCGGGACGTACGAGACGCCGATCTACTACAACCGGACGATGGCGACCGTGCTGCAGGGCGCCGGCATCGACCTGAAGTACGTGGAGGCGCGGGACGGCCACAACTGGGAGAACTGGCGCGATCGCATGCGCGAGGGCCTCTCCTGGCTGTTCCCGGGCCCGCTCTGGCTGGTCTACGAATAGCGCTGGCGCGGAGGTCGGCCGCGCGGTCGTGCTCGCCTCGCGCATCCGCGGCGGCGGCCCGGCCGAACGGGAAGTGGATCGGAGTTTCCGGTGCGTCTTCCATCCCGACCCCCCACCCACCACGGGGAAGACGGACGGCACGAGCGCGGGTTTCCGAACACCGCGCATGAACACCGCCCCGACCGCCGACGCCGCCGCGAACGCCGGCACCTGGCGAAGGTGGCACTCCGAAGAGACGCCGCTGCGCCTCGGCGTGTCCCGGTGCCTGCTCGGCGAGGCCGTGCGCTTCGACGGCGGACACGCGCGCGATCGCTTCGTGACGGAGAGGCTGCGAGAGTGGTTCACCTTCGTTCCGGTCTGCCCCGAGATGGAGATCGGACTCGGAGCGCCACGACCCTCGATCCGACTCGTCGAGAGCGAGGAGGGCCTGCGGCTCGTGGCCCCATCGACCGGCCAGGACCTGACCGAGCGCATGCAGAGCTACGCGTCGGACAAGGTCCGCGACCTGCAGGCCCTGGACCTGGACGGGTTCGTGCTCAAGAAGAGCTCCCCGTCCTGCGGGCTCGAACGCATTCGCGTCTACCGCAACGGAGCCGCCGTCCGAAGCAACGAGACGGGGCTGTTCGCCGCGCAGCTGCGACGCGACTGGCCGGCGCTGCCCATCGAGGAGGAGGGCCGCCTACGCGATCCGATCCTGCGCGAGCACTTCCTCGAACGCGTGTTCCACCGCAACCGCTGGCGCGCCCTGAACCGCCAGCCGCTCACCCGCGGACGCCTGGTCACGTTCCACACCGCTCACAAGCTGCTGATCCGCGCGCACGACGAGGCGGCCTACCGCCAGCTCGGCACGCTCCTGGGACGCGCGGGGCAGCTCCCCGACGAGGAGCTCTTCGCCCGCTACGAGCTCGCCTTCCAGCACGCGCTGACCCGACACGCGACGCGCAGGAAGCACACGAACGTGCTCCAGCACGCGATGGGGCATCTCAAGCACGAGCTGGCGTCGCCGGAGAGGGAGCACCTGCGGACCACCATCGAGGACTACCGCCGCGGCTGGACCGCGCTCAACGTGCCCCTGTCCCTCCTGCGCTACGAGATCCAGCGCCTGGAGATCCCCTACCTGTGCGACCAGCTCTACTTCGAGCCGCACCCCCGGGAGCTCATGCTCCGCAACCACGCCTGAGGGCGCCCCCGCGCGTCCGGTCCCGAGTCCGGACTTTCCCGGACAGACCGCTGCATCCGAACGCGGGGTCCGGACGAACCCCGAGGCATGAAGCGCATCGCCTGGGAATCGACCGTCGAGCGCCCGGCCCCCACCCGTCCGGGCACGAACTCAGACATCTGGCCCACGGGCGGCCGGTGAGCCCCGTCCACCTGATCCTCGGGGCCTCCGGAGGCATCGGGTCCGCGCTCTGCCGCTCCTTGCGGGCGCAGGGAGCGACCGTCGTCCCCGCCGCACGCCCCTCCGAGCGCCTGGACGCGCTCGCCGCGGAGCTCGACGCGGCCCCGCGCACGCTGGACGCCACCCGGATCGAGGAGGTCGACGGCCTGGTCCGCTCGGTCGCGGAGGAGCACGGCCGGCTGGACGGCGTGGCGAACCTCGTCGGGTCGATCCTGCTGAAGCCCGCCCATCGCACCAGCGAAGAGGAGTGGCGCGGCGTGCTCGCAGCCAACCTCGACACCGCCTTCGCCACCGTGCGCGCGGCCGGCGCCGCGATGCGCAAGGGAGGAGGCTCCATCGTGCTGATGTCCTCGGCGGCCGGACGCCTGGGGCTCCCGAACCACGAGGCCATCGCCGCCGCGAAGGCCGGCGTGATCGGCCTCGGACTGTCCGCCGCAGCGAGCTACGCGTCGCGCGGCATCCGCGTGAACGTCGTGGCCCCCGGCCTCGTGCGCACGCCGCTGTCCGAACCGGTCCTGCGCAGCCCGGCGTCCGAGCAGGCCTCGCTCGCGATGCACCCGCTCAAACGCCTCGGCGAGCCCGAGGACGTCGCCCGCGCGATCTCGTGGCTGCTCGATCCGGAGCAGGCCTGGGTCACCGGACAGGTTCTGGGAGTCGACGGCGGACTGGGATCGGTACGATCCCAGGGATG
>CAZDYS010000146.1:0-8695 GCA_964509445.1 uncultured Planctomycetaceae bacterium | reverse complement strand
CCTGGCTGTGCTGGTCCGTGACGCCGACCGCGCGGATCGGGGTCGGCCCCGCGTGCACGACCTGGCCGCCGCGATCCACCCGCTTGCCGATCGACTCGCCGAGGAGCTGGGCGTACCAGTCGGCCATGTCGCGCAGGCGGTGGCTGTAGGAGAACGCGACCGCCATCGGCAGCCCCTTCTTCGCGTGCAGGAGGTACTGCAGGACCGAGTGCAGGAGCGCCGGGTTCTCGAGGAGCTCCGGGTTCCGACAGCGCTCGTCCATGGCGATCGCTCCGGCCGCCAGCCCCTGCACGTCGATGCCGACCAGCGCCGAGGACAGGAGGCCAACCGGGGAGAGCACGCTGAACCGCCCACCCACGCCGTCCGGGACCACGAAGGAGCGGTAGCCCTCGCGGCCGACGATCTCGCGCAGGACGCCCTTCTCGACGTCCGTCGTCACGACCATCTGCTCGCGCAGCCCCTCCTCGCCGAGCGTGTCGAGCAGCTGCTGGCGGAAGATCAGGAACTGGCTCATCGTCTCCGCCGTCCCGCCGGACTTCGAGATGACGTTGAACAGCGTCTTGGTCGGGTCGACGTGGTCGAGGAACTCCCCCACCAGGTCCGGGTCCACGTTGTCGAGCACGAACAGGCGCGGGATCCCCGCGGGCGGTTCGAGGTTGTGGTAGGGGCTGTTCAGCGCCGTCTGCAGCGCGATGTTCCCGAGCGCGGATCCGCCGATCCCGAGCACGCACACGTTCTCGTAGCGACCGCTCACGGAGGCCGCGTAGGAGGTGATGTCCTCGAGCACCTCTTCCTGGTAGGGCAGGTCGAGCCAGCGCAGGTCCTCGCCGCGCCGTCCGAGCACGGCCTCGAGCGCCGCGCTGCCGCGGGCGCTCATGCTCGTGAGGTCGGCCTCGGTGAGGCCGTGCTGCTCCCCGACCGCGTCGGCCAGGACGTTCGTGTAATCGAAGCGGATGGTGCTCATAGCGGGCGGAGCGTACGGGGCGCCCGGTGCTTGCACAACCGAGACGGCATTCCGACACGGTCGCGTTCTCCCGTGCTCCACAATGCCCACATGAAAGTCCTCGCCCTGTCCGCGCTCGCTTCGCTGCTCCCGCTCCTCCTCGCCCCGTCGGCCGATCCGGTGCCCGGCGTCCCGCGCCACGGGACCCGAGCGACGCAGGAGGGAGAGGACCTCTCCTCCGACCTCGAGGCGATCCGCGCGGCGAACGACGCTCCGGGCCTCGTCGCCCTCGCGGTCCAGGACGGCGAGGTGGTGGCCTGGGGTGCGGCCGGCGTGCGGGCCGCGGGCCAGGCGGCTCCGATCACGCTGGACGACGCGGTCCACCTCGGCTCCTGCTCGAAGGCGATCACCGCGACCCTCGCGGCGACCCTCGTGCGCGACGAGAAGCTGCGCTTCGAGACGACGATCGCCGAGGCGCTCCCGGAGTTCTCGAAGCGCATCGACGCGAGCTACCACGACGTGACGATCGAGGAGCTCCTGCGTCACCAGGGCGGCATCGCGGAGCGCCGCCGGGACGACGTGGCCGCGTTCCACGGGCCGCTCTCGGCGATGGAGGGCGAGGCCTACGAGGTGCGCGAGGCGATCCTCGAACAGGTCCTGTCCCTGCCGCGCTCCCCGTCCGCCGCGGGCACCTTCGACTACTCGAACTTCGGCTACATGACCGCCGGCCTGATGATGGAGCGCGTGACCGGCCAGACCTGGTCCGAGCTCATGCGCGAGCGCGTCTTCACGCCGCTGGGGCTGAAGAGCGCGCTGACCGGCTCCCCCGCCGGCGCCGCGGCCGCCGTGGGACACGAGCGCGAGGGAGATGCCTGGAACGCGCTGCCGCCCGGCCCGGGCGGCGTCCTGCCGGACGCGATGGGTCCGGCGGGGCTCGTCAGCATGACGCTCGGCGACTGGGCGAAGTTCGTCGGCGAGCACATGCGCGGCGCGCGCGACGAGGACGGGCTCGTCCCCGCGAAGCTCTTCCAGCGCATGCACGTCGACGACGGCACGAACTACGCCGCCGGCTGGGCGGTGACGAACATGAGCTGGAGCTGGGGCGAGGGCCGCGTGCTGACCCACAACGGCTCGGACGGCACCTGGATGTCCGTCGTACACGCGCTCCCGGACTGGGACCTGATCGTGCTCACAGCGGCGAACTGCGCGGGGCCTCAGGGGGAGCAGGCGACGGAGCAAGCGATCGAGCGGATGTTCCAGGAGCTCGGACTGCGAGACTGAGGACCGGGAGCGCCCGCGCGGTCGCGGCTGCCGCAGGGCGGACGGATCCAGAGGGTGGGCGCCGCGGGTCGCGAGTCCATCGCATCTACTGGAGCCCTATCTGGTGGATCGGCGGGCGGTGTGCGGCCAACGGCTGCCTCACCCGCTCCTGGGACCGACCTGGCCTACCTCACCGGCGCGTACGTCCGCACGATCCACCAGGCGAACGCGTACCCGTTCTCGTCTCCTCCGATCACCGTGAACACCACGAGGTGATCGTGGTCCGGGTCCAGAGCGCCTCGGAAGACATAGGTGTGCCCAACGGTCGGGCGTGTTCCGTGGTGGAGTTTGAGTCGACGGGTCCTCTCCTCGTCTTCCTCGGACAACTCGGGCCAGGAGTCCGTAGGAACGGCTCGGACGTTCGTCAGGAAGTCCACGGCTTCCGCCGTCCGCTCGTCGAGGCTCGTCGGGATCTGCCCGGACCGCAAGAGGTCGAGATCCGCGTCGCTGAGGGGGCCGGCTTCGAGCACGAACCCTCGAGCGGCATGGATGTAGCCCTGCTCGAGACGCAAGTCGGGGCGCGCGTCGAACGAGTTGCTGCGCGTGAGGAAGGAGTAGTAGCTCCCCCCGCCTCTCTCCCCGAACAACGGCTGGAATCGGAATCGCTCCAGGATGCGCCCGAAACCCGCTCGCGCATCGCCTTCGACCCGGGAGACGAGAGGGTCCCTCTCTCCAGGTGGAACGGTCATCAACAGGTCCTGCCCTCGCGCACGCACACGATCGAGAAGCTCGAGCAGGGCACTCACGTCCAACGCGCCCAAGGAGGCCGGCCCCGTGGGCACGTCCTCGTACCTCTTGGTCCGATGGGGTTTGGCCGAGGGGTCGAGAGCTCGCCACTCCGACAGGATCCTCCAAGCGAACGTGCACCCGTCTTCGTCGTAGGACAACGGGCGGAACGCGGCGAGGATGTCGTGCTCGCTCGGCTGACAGGAACGCACGAGAAACGTCGTGCCCAGTGGTGCGCCGACGAGACGCTTGCGGAGCCGCCTGGGCAACTGCTCGCGAAACTCCGCTCCGTGCTGGAGATCCTCCAAGGTCAACTCCGACCAGAGAGTCTCCCAGTCCTCGACGGCTTCTTCGGAGAGCTGCACGGGAATCGGGAACACTCCCGTCTGCAAGTCATCGAGACGGACACTGCCCAACTCCATCATCAGCCCCAGGTCGATGCCGGCGAACCCTGACGAAAAAGCCCCTCCCCGAAAACACAAGTCCGGCGCGTGGTTGTAGTCGTGCGTTCGACTCGGGAACGAGAAGAACTGACCGCCCGAGCGCACCATCAGCCCGCGCGCGACCTCCTTGGCCGGCCCTTCCCCATGCAGGATGCGGTCGACACCCGCGTCCTCGCGCCCTTCGTAGTGTGCGTACGCATCCAGGTGGTGCTGGGCCGGCTCGAAGACCTGTCGCTCGATCTCGCGTTGGACTTGGACGGCGAGTTCGACGAGTTCCTGCACCGATCGACCTTCGAGGTCGTCCTGGGAGACCGGAGCGGATCGCTCCTCGGCCTTAGGCTCCGCCTTCTCGGCGACCGGCTCGACCCCTTCTCTCGTCGCCGTGTCGCGCACCACAAGCGCGGAAGCCTCGGGCTCGCTTTCTCGGTTGCCGACCGTCGCGACGGGCTCGATCACCGACGGCTTCGTAGGCTCCGAAGGCCACATCACGACCGCCAGCGCACCGGCCACGACGAGCCCCGCAGCCGGCCCCACGAGTCCCATGCGTGCCAAGGGAACCGCGAGCAACGCCGCCCACGCCTTGCGATCCCCCTCGAACGAACGGTCGAGCGAACCGCGCAGAGCTCGATGCGCACGAGACAGCTGAGAACGCACCGTTGCGGCGCTGCGACCGAGCCGCTCCCCGATCTGCTCCGCCGACTGATCCTCGTAGTACCGGAGCAACACGACGCTCCGATACGGTTCGTCGAGCCTCAGCACGCACTGCACGACCGCCTGCTGTGCGCTCAATCGCTCGTGCACGGAAGCGACCGACTCCAATCGCTCCTCTCGCGCTACGCGCTCTTCCCGCGCACTGCGATTCGCCCGCGAACGTTGCTTGTCGCGTGCCAGGTTGCCGGCGACGCGACCGAGCCACGCGCGCACCGGCGTCCCGGAACGAGGTGGACGCTTGAGCGCCCGGAGCCAGGTCTCCTGCACGACGTCCTGAACGCTGTCCTCGTCCGAGAGAACGCCGCGAACGACGGCTCGCACGAACGACTCGTGCTGCAGGAGAAGGTCGGCGGAGAGTGGCGAGCTCGCGGACATGGCCAGGAAACCTCTGGGGTCTACTCTGCCCGCATCTTGCGAGAAGAGCCGAGGAACGTGTCGTCTTGCAGTTCAGACGGCGCGCTCCGCCCAGCGCGGCAAGGAAGGCTGAGAAAACGGCTCACCGCCCAAGCGCGCCTCTCGAACCCATCAGCCGACACGGCGTACGCGGCCTGTACGCTGACTCCTCAGGTCCACTCTCCACCACCTGAGAGGTCCGCCGCGCACAGAGATCCATCCACGAACGAACCCCCTTGCGCCTTCCCGTGCGAGGCACGCGCGGACACGCGGCAGGCGTACTCCGCCCGATTGGAGCCCAGGCAACCCAACCGAGACCGAGACCTCGCCCTACCGGTCGCGGAAGCGCGCGATCAGATAGAGCAGCTGCAGGATGCCCGCCGCGGCCGCGGCGACGTAGGTCCAGGCGGCGGCGTCGAGGACCTTGGAGACTCCCTTGGCCTCGTCCTGCGTGCGGACGATGCCGGTGGTCGCGAGCACCGCCTTCGCGCGGCGCGACGCGTCGATCTCGACCGGCAGCGTGATCAGCTGGAACACGACGACGGCGCCGAACAAGAGGATGCCGAGCGCCATCAGGTATTGCGAGAGCCCCCAGACCTCGGTCCCGTCCGGAGCGACGGTGACGCCCATCTGCGCGTTCAGCACGAGGCCGATCATGAACGGGAGCGCCCACAGCCGGTTCCCGAGGTTCGTCACGGTGACCATGCTCGAGCGGAAGCCGAGCCAGCGGTACTCGCGCGCGTGCTGGATCGCGTGGCCCGCCTCGTGGGCGGCCACGGCGACGGACGAGACGCTGCGGCCGTCGTAGACGTCCGGCGACAGGCGGAGCGTGCGCGAGCGCGGGTCGTAGTGGTCCGACAGGAAGCCCGGGTGACGCTCGATCCGGATGCCGTCGGCGTCCCCCGCGCGGCAGACCGCGGCGGCCGCCTCCGCTCCCGACATCCCGGACGCGACCCCCACCTGCGAGTAGCGGTTGAAGGAGGACTTCACGCGCGCCTGGGCCCACAGCGAGAAGGCCAGACCGACGAACGTGACGACGAGGTACAGCGGGTCGAAGAGGAAGAGCATGGCGATCCCTTCTTGGGCGAGGAGGCGCGCGCGTTTCTAGAACAGGCCGGTGATGTTCCCGTCACCGTCGAGGTCGATGCCCTTGTAGGCGGGCTGCCGTCCGAGTCCAGGCATCGTCATGATGTTGCCCGCGAGCGGCACGAGGAAGCCCGCTCCCGCGTAGAGCCGGACCTCGCGCACGGGGAAGCGGAACCCGGTCGGTCGGCCCTTGAGCTTCGCGTCGTGGGACAGGCTGTACTGCGTCTTGGCGACGCAGATCGGCAGCGAGCGGTAGCCCTTGTCCTCGAACCGCGCCATCTCCTCGAGCGCCTCGTCCGCGAAGTCGACGCCGTCCGCGCCGTAGATCGTCGTGGCCAGGGTCTCGATCTTCTCGCGGATCGGCGCCTCGACGTCGTAGGCGTAGCGGAAGTCGGCCGCGCCGGACTCGACCGCCTCGACGACGGCCGTGGCGAGCGCCTCGCCCCCGGCCCCCCCGTGCGTGAAGACCTCGCTGATCTCGCAGCCGACCGCGCCGGCCGCCAGCGCGCGCTCCTTCACCAGCGCGAGCTCCGCCTCGGTGTCCGACGGGAAGCGGTTGACCGCGACCACCACCGGCAAGCCGTGGGCACGCACGTTCGCGAGCTGCGCCTCGAGGTTCGAGCAGCCCTCCGCCAGCGCCTCGAGGTTCTCCTCGAAGAGCTCCTCGGGCATCGGACGCCCGGGCTTGATCGTGTAGCGGCCGGAGTGGGTCTTCAGCGCCTTGACGGTCGCGACGAGCACCACCGCGTCGGGCTGCATGCCCGACAGGCGGCACTTGATGTTGAAGAACTTCTCGGCGCCCATGTCCGCGCCGAAGCCCGCCTCGGTCACGACGTAGTCCGCGACCGACGCGGCCACGCGGTCCCCGAGCACGGAGCTGTTGCCGTAGGAGATGTTCGCGAAGGGACCGGTGTGCACCAGCATCGGCGTCCCCTCGATCGTCTGCATCAGGTTGGGGTCGATCGACTCCTTGAGGATCGCGGACATCGCGCCGGCGACCTCCAGGTCCCCGGCCGTGACCGGCTCGCCGCTCGTGTTCGTGCCGACGACGATCCGCTCGAGGCGCGCCGCCAGGTCCGCGCGGTCGCTCGCGAGTCCCACCAGGCTCATCACCTCGCTCGCCGGCGTGATGTCGAAGCCGGTCGTCCGCGGGACGCCGTTCTTCGATCCGCCGAGGCCCACCTGCACCTCGCGCAGCGCGCGGTCGTTCATGTCCACCACGCGGCGCCAGGTGATGCCCGCGGGATCGAGCGCGAGCGGGTTGTCGAGGAGCAGCGAGGTGTCGACCGCGGCCGCGAGCAGGTTGTTCGCCGCGGCGACCGCGTGGAAGTCCCCGGTGAGGTGCAGGTTGAGCTCCTCCATCGGGAACACCTGGCTCCTGCCTCCGCCGGCGCCCCCGCCCTTGACGCCGAACACCGGCCCCATGGACGGCTGCCGGATGGTCCCGATCGTCTTCTTGCCGATCCGGTTGAGCGCCATCGACAGACCGATCGTCGTCACGGTCTTGCCCTCCCCGGCCGGCGTGGGGGTGATCGCCGTGACGAGCACGTAGCGCGCCTTCGAGCTTCCGGCCTCGAGACCGACGCGGTGGTCGATCTTCGCCTTGGTCGGCCCGTAGGGCAGCACGTGCTCCCGGCGGAAGCCGGCCTCCTCGGCCACGATTCCGATGTCCTTGGTTTCCAACGTCTCGTTCACAGGCATTCGTCCGGGGCGGCGTCCGCGGCGCCCCTCGACAGGGTTAGGATGAGGGCTCAGCCCGTGGATCATCCCAGAACCCAGGTCCCATGCAGCACCCCGAACTCCTGAAGATCGGCGACTTCGCCAAGCTGGCGGGAACCAACCTGCGCACGCTCCGGTACTACGAGGAACTGGACCTCCTGCACCCCGCCAAGCGCAGCGACGGCGGATTCCGCTACTACCGGCCGACGGACGTCCACCGCCTGCGGACGATCCTGTCGCTGCAGAACCTCGGACTGTCCCTGGAGGAGATCCACGCGGTGATCGCGGTCCGCGCCTCGGGCGGCGCTGCGGAGCCGTCCGAGGACCCGGCGAACCGCTGCTCGCGCCTGGAACGGGTGGCGTCGGCGCTCTCCGCCCAAGACGCACTCCTCGAGGACCGGATCCGGGACCTGCGGGAGCGCCAGGAACGCCTGCAGGTCGCGCGCGCGAAGCTCGCCGACTGCCAGACCTGCGACGTGGTCCCCTCGGCCGAGAACAACTACTGCGAGCCCTGCTCCCGCACGGGACGCGCGCTCCCGGAAGACCTCTCCGCCCTGTTCTGAGCCGCGGCGTGGAGGTCTACCTCGACAACAACGCGACGACGCGCGTCGCCGACGACGTCGTCGAGGCGATGGTCGAGGCGCTGCGGGAGGGCTGGGGCAACCCCTCGAGCCTGCACGCCTTCGGCGAGCGCGCCGGTGCCCTCGTCGCGCGCGCCCGCGGCAGCGTCGCGCGGCTCGTCGGAGCGCGGTCCCCGAAGGAGATCGTGTTCACCTCGGGCGGCACGGAGAGCATCAACGCCGCGCTGTTCGCCGCCCTGGGCGAGCGCGAGAGCGGACGCGTGTGGACCTCGAGCACGGAGCACGCCGCCGTCCTCCAGCCGCTCGAGCGCTACGCCCGCCGCGGCCTCGAGGTCGAGCGACTCCCGGTCGACGGCGAGGGACGGATCGACGTGGACGCGCTGCTCGCCTCCCTGGACGAGACCGGCGCGCTGGTCTCCCTGCACCTGGCGAACAACGAGACCGGCGCGCGGATCCCGGAGGAGGACGTCGAGCGCGTGGCGCGGCGCTGCGCCGAGCTCGCGGTCCCGTTCCACCTGGACGCCGTGCAGGCGCCCGGCAAGCTCCCGCTCGCCCTCGAGGACTGGGGCGTGTCCCTGGCCTCGATCAGCGCACACAAGTTCCACGGGCCGAAGGGAGTCGGCGCGCTCTACGTGCGGGGCGACGGGCCGCTCTCCGCCCTCGTCGCCGGCGGGCCCCAGGAGAACGAGCGGCGCGGGGGGACGCAGAACGTGCCCGGGATCTGTGGGCTCGGACGCGCCGCGGAGCTCGCGCGCGAGCACGTGGACTCCGCG
>CAZDYS010000145.1:0-8729 GCA_964509445.1 uncultured Planctomycetaceae bacterium | reverse complement strand
CACGCTCCGCGCGGTCGGGACGAACGCCGAGGGGGCTCTCCTCGATCGCACGCAGGAGCTCGGGCTCGAGCTCGACGCGCCGCTGGCCCGGCTCGAGGTGGAGGACCTGGACGGTGACGGCGCTCTCGACCTCTTGCTCCTCACGCGCGTCGGTGCGCTGCGCGTCCTGCACAACGAAGGAGCGCGATTCGCCGACCTCACGGTCGGTAGCGGTCTGGAGCAGCTGGTCGGCGCACGCGAGGTGACCACCGTGGACCTCGACGGCGACGCGCGGCGCGAGCTGCTCGTGCGGTCGTCCACCGGGCTGGTCCTGTTCGACGCGGTCGACGCGTTCCGCTTCGAGGCGACCGGATCCACTCTCCCGCTTCCGGAGTCCGCGCAGCTCGCGCCGCTGGGGGTCGGAAGCGAGGTCGCTCCCGACGAGGTCGAGGCGACCGGGGCGCTCGGGACGGACGAGGCAGGACGGGCCTCGAGCTCCGCCGGGGCGGGCTCAGCGCCCGGCGTCTCCCTCCCGGCCTCCGGTTCCTCCTCGCCGCGGCTCGCTCCTCCGACCATCTCCTTCGCGGCGAAGCTGCCGTCCCAGGTCTGCGCCGAGAGCTTGAACGACCAGGCGGGCAGCGGCTGCCTCACGGCGTCCTCGGTGCCCGTGCTCGGCAGCCTGTACCCGATCACGAGTGACCTCTTCGTCGACGCGGCGACCGGGCACGTCGGCCTGGGGACGACGACCCCGGCCAACGCTCGACTCAGCATCCAGACCGACGGCGTCAGCGGGATCTCGGTGAGCTCCGGCTCGGCGGGGCCGTCGACGGCGCGCTTCTCCTCGCCGAACACCTCGCCGCTGACGCCGACGGTGTTCGCGACGACCGGAGACGGGGGCACGTCGGGCTACTTCGAGGAGCGGCTCGCGATCGGAACCCTGTTCCTGGGTCTGCCCTCGCCGAAGGCGGAGCTGGGGATCGATGCGTTCGACAGCTCCCAGCTCTTGCTGAACAACCGCTTCGGGACCGAGACCGTCGAGCTCCTCAGCGCGGAGGTGGACGGGAACGGCGCCCAGCTCGAGCTCCGCACGAACGACGGACAGCGGACCATCACGATGGACGCCGAGCTGGGATCGCGCGCCGCGGAGCTCGCGATGTTCACCCGTACCGGGACCGAGACCGTCGAGATCCTCTCCGAGGAGGCGTCGGGCAACGGCGCCCAGATCGTGCTGCGCAAGGCGAACGGCATCGCGACGATGGTGCTGGACGCCGAGACGGACCACGCGGCGGAGTTCTCGCTGCGCAACAGCGCCGGCAACGAGACGATCGAGTTCCTCTCGGAGGAGGTCCTCGGCGACGGCGCGCAGATCGTCCTGCGCAAGAACGACGGGACGCCGAGCATCGTCCTCGACGCCGAGCAGGGCGTGAACGGGAGGATCACGACGGACACGCTGGAGATCACCGGCGGTGCCGACCTGGTCGAGTCGTTCCACACGCGGCACGCCTACGCGCCGGGGACCGTCCTGTGCATCGACCCGGAGCGTCCGGGCGAGCTGACGCTGTCGCGCACGGCCTACGACGTCCGCGTCGCCGGGGTCGTCTCCGGCGCCGGAGGCGTCCGCCCCGGTCTGCACCTCGGGCAGCGCGGTCTCCTGGACGGAGACACGCCGGTCGCGCTCACCGGCCGCGTGTACGTGCGCTGCAGCGACGAGGGCGGAGCGATCCGTCCGGGGGATCTCCTGACGACCTCGAGCTCCGCCGGCGTCGCGATGCGGGCGGGCGACGCGACGCTCCGCGCCGGCGCCGTGCTGGGGAAGGCGATGACCGCGCTCGAAGGCGACAGCGGTCTCGTGCTCGTCCTGGTCTCGCTGCAGTAGGGCGTAGGAGGAACGAACCATGAAGACCTCCCGCTTCCTGCTGCCGCTCGCCCTCGCGCTCCTGCCCGGGGTCGGAGCAGCGCAGGTCATCAACGTCGAGATCGACTACATGGTCGACACCGACCACTCCCACATGCCGCAGCCGGCGGAGATCCAGGCGCTGGTCGACATGTTCGCGTGCCACGGCTACACGCTGAACGTGATCGTCGACGACCCGATCCCGCACACGAACGTGATGCGCTGCAACGACCCGGGCGACGACGACTTCTTCAACTGCTTCTCCGGGACCTACACCACCTTCGCCGAGCTGAAGGTGCTGTACGGAGACAACACGGGGCCCGGCTGGCACTACTGCATCTTCGGGCATCGGTACGACAACGGCGACGGGACCGGCAGCTCGGGGCTCGCCGAGCTCGGAGGGAACGACCTCATCGTGACGCTCGGAGGCTTCACGGGCGAGGTCGGGACGCCGTTCGACCGCGCCGCGACCCTCGCGCACGAGCTCGGGCACAACCTCGGGCTCCGGCACACGACACCGGGGTCGTCCCTGGCGACCTCGGACCCGTTCTCGCCGGTCTACGCGAGCGTGATGAGCTACCAGTACCAGCTCACCGGAGTGGCCAGCCAGATGAGCTGTCTCGGGCTGGTCGATCAGGATCACCGCCTGAAGGACCTCGACTACTCGAACGGTCGGATGCCGGCCGTCGACGAAGCCGCGCTCGAGGAGGCGACCGGTCTCGGCATCCACGCCGTCGACTGGGACTGCGACGGCGTCGTCGACGCGGGCACCGTGGCCGTCGACATCGACGGAGGGCGACCGTGGTGCGGTGGGGTCGGGTTCACGAGCGTGCTCGCGGACTACAACGACTGGGCGAACCTCCAGGACAACGCGCGGCTCCCGCGCGTGTTCGAGGACAAGGTGCGCTTCGAGACCGAGAAGTGCATCACGTTCGCCGAGGTCCAGGCCCTGCGCGAAGCAAGCGCGAAGCAGTCGGGCGCCGGGCTCGCCGATCCGACGGCCTGCGCCGGGAGCTCGCCGACGCTGACGACCGAGGGCTGCCCCCCGGGCCTGATGATCTGGGTGGATCCCTCGGCCAGTCCGCTGATCAACGTGGGGACCGGCACCTTCCCCTACAAGACGATCGGCTCGGCGCTGGCCGCTGCTCCCGACCACAGCGTGCTCTACCTGCAGCCGGGGCTGTACACGGGGACGCGAGGGACGTCGATCGTGCTCAGCGATCCGGTCGTCCTCGCGGGCCCAGGGGGGGCCGTGATCGATCCCTGAGAGGGGTCGACAGGGCCCGGGCAGTCTCGCCCGCCTGGTACCATCGTCCTTCGATGGATTCAGGAGAGAACCAGGCGGGCGAGCTGACCCTTCTCTTGCAGGCCGCGAGCGCGGGGGACGAGATGGCCGCTGATCAGCTGCTCGACCGCATCTACGCGGAGCTGCTCGGGATCGCGCGGGCGCAGCTCTCGGGACGTCGCGGAGAGACGATCCAGGCGACGGCTCTGGTGCACGAGGCCTACCTGCGCCTCCTGGACCGGCAGGACGGCAACTGGGAGAACCGGCGCAACTTCTTCTTCGCCGCCGCGCGGGCGATGCGCGACGTGGTCGTCGAACAAGCGCGCCGACGGAGCGCGCGCGCAGCCGCCCTCCGGGCGCGCGGGGACGACTTCGAGGAGCTCACCCAGATCGTCGAGGGGCCACAGCTGGACGTGCTCGCGCTGGACGAGGCGCTGGGGGAGCTGGAGCACGCGAGCCCGCGCAAGTTCCAGCTCGTGCAGCTGCGCTTCTTCGCGGGGCTCACGGCGGAGGAGGCGGCCGAGGTCCTGGGTGTCTCGCTGCGCACGGTCGAACGCGACTGGCGCTTCGTGCGCGCGCACCTGCACCTGGAGCTCGGGGACGAGCGCGAGGCGCGCTGACCGATGGGGGACGCACTCGACCGCGTCGAGGAGCTCTTCCACGAAGTGCTCGAGCGGACTCCGGCGGAGCGTGTCGCCTACCTCGACGCGCACTGCCCGCCGGAGCTGCGGGCGCGCGTCGAGCGGCTGCTCGAGGCGGACGACTCCGTCGCTCCGACCTTCCTCGAGCGCGGGCACGAACTGGTGGTCGCGGTCCTCGCGCCGGGGACGCGCCTGGGACGCTACACCATCCTCCGTCCGATCGGGGAGGGGGGCATGGGGACCGTCTACGCGGCTCGCCAGGAGTCCCCCGCGCGCGAGGTCGCGCTGAAACTCGTTCGCTCCGATCGCCTCACGCCGACCGTGCTGCGTCGCTTCGAGCACGAGGCGGAGATCCTCGGCACGCTGCAGCACATCGGCATCGCGCAGGTGTTCGAGGCGGGCACCGCCCGCCTGGAGGACGCCTCCGGAGAGCCCTACGACCAGCCCTACATCGCGATGGAGCTCGTCGCGGGCGAGCGCTTGCTCGAGTCCGTGCGGGAGCGAGACGCGTCTCGCGAGGACCGCATCGAGCTCGTCGCGCGCGTCTGCGACGCCGTGCACCACGCGCACCAGCGCGGCGTGATCCACCGTGACCTCAAGCCCGCCAACCTGCTGGTCGTCGAGGACGAAGCGGGCGAGCTGCAGCCCAAGGTGCTGGACTTCGGCATCGCGCGCTTCATCGGCGGTGAGGTCTCCCACACGCTGCGCACGCGCACCGGCGAGCTGGTCGGGACGCTCGCCTACATGAGCCCCGAACAGCTCGCGGGCAAGGGGGGCGAGGCCGACGTGCGCTCGGACGTCTACTCGATCGGAGTCGTGCTCTTCCAGCTCATCGCGGGCCGACTCCCGATCGACCTGCGCGACCTGTCCTTGCCTCAGGCGGTCCGGGCCGCGAGCGAGACCGAGCCCATGCTGCTGCACCGGCTCGTCCCGGACGCAGGAGAGGAGCTGTCCGCGGTCTGCATGCAGGCGCTGGAGCCCTCGCGCGAGCGCCGCTACCAGTCCGCCGCCGATCTCGCGCTCGACCTGCGCGAGATCCTCGCCGGCCGCCGCGTGGGCGCGCGCTCGGCCTCCAGCCTCTACCTCCTGCGTCGGCGCCTGCGACGCCACCGGACGGCGCTCGTCGTGGGGGCGGTCCTGCTCCTCTTCGTCAGCACCTTCGCGGTCTTCTCCTACGACCAGGCGCGCTCGAACCGGCGTCTCGCGGAGCGCGTGCAGGAAGAGCTCGCCTTCAGCAACGTCGAGCGCGGGCGCGCTCTGGGACGCGAGGGGAACCGCCTCGGAGAGACGCTGATCTGGAGCGCGCTGGTCGACCGTCCGACGTCCGCGCACGCGCGCTGGGCCCTGTGGGAGTACTACCAGCGCAACCCGTGCCTCGTGGCGCGGGAGATCCGCGAGGGAGCGGCGTCCACGACGACGGTCGCCCCGGACGGCTCGTGGCTCGCCGTCGGCGGGGAGGACGGCGGGCTGGAGCTCCTCGAGCCGATGTCGCTGGAGCTCGTGCGCGCGCTGCCGACGTTCGCGGGGGAGGTGTCGGCGCTGATCGGGAGCCCGGACGCGAGTTCGGTCGCGGCGGGCTGCGAGACCGGGGAGGTCGCGCTCTTCGACGTGGCGACGGGCGCGCTGCGCCTTCGAATCGACGCCCACGGCGCGCGCGTCACCTGCCTGGAGTTCTCGCGCGACGGTCGAACGCTCGCCTCCGCGTCCGAGGACGGGACGGTCGCCCTGTGGCGGGTCGATTCGGGCGAGGAGTCCAGCCGGCTCCAGGTCGACTCCGGCATCGTCTACACGGTCCGTTTCCGCCCGGGCTCGGAGGACCTCGCGACCGGTGCCGGTCAGGTGGCGCTGTGGCGGCCGCCCTACGACGAGCCGTTCACCCGCTTCGAGGGCCACGGCGGTTCCGTCGTGGCGCTCGCCTTCGACCAGGAGGGCGCGACGGTCTACTCCGGCGGTGTCGACCGCTCCGTCCGCGGCTGGCGGATCGACGACGGCTCCGAGCAGTTCACCCTGCTCCCGAACAACGGCACGATCCGGCAGCTCACGCCGACGGACGGCGGAGCGAACCTCCTGGTCACCGGCTGGTGGCGGACGGAGACGCTGCGCCTCGCGGACCTGCGCTGGACCGCGAGCACGCCGCACTTCGAGGGGATGGGCGTCGCCGGTGCGGTGCTGCACCCGAGCGAGGATCGGCTCTACACCGGGAGCCACGCAGACGTGCTGCGCCTCTGGGACCTCGCTGCGGGCCGCGCACGCGTGTCCCTCGCGGGCCACCAGGGGCGCGTCTGCGCCGCGCTCTCGTCGGACGGGACGCGCGCGCTGACGGGCGACTCCGCCGGCCGACTCGCGCTGTGGGAGCTCCCCGCCGGGGCGCTGCGCTGGGAACGCGAGGCGCATCCGAAACGCGTGAAGGCCGTGGCCTTCCCTCCGCAGGGAGAGTGCGTCGCGTCGCTCGGGGACGATGCCGTGCTGCGGGTCCTCGACGCGGGGAGCGGCGAGGAGCTCTGGTCCCTGGAAGACGTCAACCCGGGATCGACGGAGTCGCTCGCGTTCTCGCCGGACGGCGAGCGACTCGCCTGCGCCCACGCGGACGGCAGCTTTCGGGTCCTGTCCGCCGCGGACGGGGAGGAGCTCGCGGTCCTGCCCGCGCACGGAACCGAGGCGCTCGCGGTCGCGTTCGCCCCTGGGGGAGAGAGCCTCCTGACGAACTACCGCGATACGGGCCTGTACCTGTGGAGCCCGGACGGCGCTCCGCTGGGCGTCCTGGAGCCCGATCAGTCGGCCTGGTCGCTCGCCTACTCCGCGGACGGTCGCCGCGTCGCGGTCGGGACCTGGGGTCGCTCGATCGAGATCTGGGACGTGGCCTCGCGCGAGCGCGTCGCCCAGCTCGAAGGGCACGACGCGACGGTCTGGAGCGTCGCCTTCCATCCCGAGGACCCGGGGCTGGTGCTCTCGAGCGCGGGCGACGGAACGGTGAGGATGTGGGACGTCGAGGAGGGCATCGACGTGCTCGTGCTCGACGCGATCCCCGGCGCCGACGTGCTGAGCTGCGCGTTCGGTCCGGACGGGCAGACGATCCTGGCCGCGGGCGCGGACGAGCTCGTGCACGTGTGGGACCTGGCCTACTTCGAGCGCCACGTCGCGGGGAACATGGACCTGCAGCTCGCCCGGCTCGGGCGCGAGGCTCCTGAGGAGCTGCGCGCCTGGGCCGCCGAGGTGCTCGCGCGTCCGTGGCCCCGGTGGGGGAGCGAGCCGGGGCGCTAGCGCTCCAGCGTCTCGCGCGCGTGCCGGAGCAGGGCCCTGGGACGGGAGCGCTCCCAGGCCTCCGGTTCCTCTGCGAAGACTCGCTGGGTCAGACTCTCGGCATGGTCGAGGACCGCGCGCGCCTCGTCGCGACGGCCGAGGGCGGCCAGGACGCGGACGCGAACGCAGAGCTCGGGCAGGAGATCCGTCTCGTCCTCCGCCTCCGCCCGATCCCGCCGGGCCGTGTCGCACGCCTCCAGCGCCTCCTCGGGTCGCCCGAGGACGAGGAGCGCGTCCGCGCTCAACAGCATGGCGACGAAGCGGTCCCTGCCTCGGTTGAACCCCGTCTCCCTCGCGGCGCGCACGACGGTGAGCAGCTCGTCCTCCGTCGTCACGGGCTCGATGCCGTAGAAGGTCCAGAAGAGCATCATCGGCAGGCCGACCGGAGCGTTCACGAGGTGGCTCGCAGCCTTCTCGTAGAGCTCGAGGAGGGTCATCTCTCCCAGCGCGTGTCTCGCTACCTGCTCGTTGACCGCCGCGAACCCGATCAGGGGGTCCCCGCCCAGCTGGTGGTAGCGCTCGTAGGCCTCGAGTGCCTCTCGAGGTCGGCCGAGGTCGCTCAGGCCACGCGCCAGGAGTCCCCAGGAAGCGGTGTGGCCCGGATCGAGCGCGACCGCCCGCCGCGCGGCGCGAACGGCCGCAGGGAGATGCAGGGTCCGGTCGTGCAGGAACGCCTCGAGTGAGTGCAGGTCCGCCAGGTCCGGGCGCAAGCTGGTGGCCGCGATGGCGTGCGTCCGTGCGAGTCGACTCCTGCGGCAGTCCTTCGCCGCGTGCGCCGCTGCGATGCGGAGTCCGACGTCGTCCGGGAATCGCGAGGTGGCACGCTCGAGCATGCGCGACGCCGCAGCGGGCTCCTCGAGGTCGAGCAGTCCGAAACCGAGAAGGTGCGCCGTGGCGCGGTCGAGCGAAGCGTCCGGGAGCTCCCGCGCGGTCGTCAGGAGGACGTCCACGCGCTCCTCGATCAGGGCCGCGCGCAGCTCCGCGCGCAGGTCGTCCGGATCGAGATCGACGGCGATGGCGTTCAGGTCCTGGGCCTCGTAGGACTGCTGGCCGAAACGGCCGCGTCGCAGCGAGGCCCAGTCGTCGAGGGCGGAAGCGAGGCGTGACGCCAGACCGCTCTCGCGCAGCGCGGTCATCACGTCCTCGAGGTCTCCCTCCACCGGGACGCCCCAGTCCGCGAACGCCTGCGCGAACCCCTCGTCGATGCTCTCGAGTCGGCCTTGCCCGAAGGCCGGCAGACTCTGCACGCGCAGCTCCTCGATCCGCGCGAGGAAGCGCGCGTCCCGCTCGGCGGCCTCGCGATCCCGGCGGAGTGCCTCCTCGATGCGGGCGCGCTCCTCCGAGGCTCGCTCGGTGGCGACGCGCGTCTCGTCCACGAGGCTCTCCGCGCGAGCGACCAGGTAGTCGTCCTCCGCGCGTCCGTCGACGAGCACGCGGGCCGTGCGCGCGGTCTCCAGCGCGTCCGCGGCACGGCCCTCGGCCTGCAGCCGCGCCGCGCGCGAGCGCACGTCCTCGAGCCCGCGCTCGATCCGCTCGATCTCGCGCCGCTCGGTGCGCTCCATCCACAGGAGCCCTCCGCCGCCGAGGACGAGGAGGCCGGTGACGGCCGCGGCGAGCGCGAAGGTCAACC
>CAZDYS010000144.1:0-8783 GCA_964509445.1 uncultured Planctomycetaceae bacterium | reverse complement strand
GTCTCGTGGATGTCGCTGCCGGTGGACAGGTCCATGACCGTGTCCGCCCCCCACAGCACGCTCCAGCGCAGCTTCTCGACCTCTTCGTCGCTGGACGAGCTGACGGCCGAGTTGCCGATGTTGGAGTTGATCTTCACGAGCGTGTTGCGCCCGATCAGCATCGGCTCGAGCTCCGGGTGCTTCACGTTCGACGGGAGGATCGCGCGTCCCCGAGCGATCTCCGACCGCACGAACTCCGGATCCAGGCCCTCCCGTTCGGCCGCGAAGGCCATCTCCGCCGTGACGATCCCGCGCCGCGCGAAGTGCATCTGCGTGCGGTTGCCGTCCGGCCCCACCTGGGCCTCGCGCGCGGCGATCCAGGGCGCGCGCAGCTTCGGCAGTCCCTCGCGCGGGTCGACGCCCTGGGGTCCCGAGGTGTCGTAGAGGTCGACCGCCGGCTCGTCGCCGGTCAGGTGCACGCGGCGCTTCGGAACGCGCAGCGTGAAGTCCTCGTGCCGCACCTCGGTCCAGATCTTGTGAGAGCTCGGGAAGCTGTCCTCGAACGTCTCCTTGCCGGCCGTCTCCGCTTCGTTCGTCGATTGCGTCATGTCGTCTGCTTTCCTACGCCGGTACGAGCCGGATCAGGTTCCAGGGGTTCGTCTCAGGTCGAGCGCGTCGTGCGTTCGCCGCCCCCAGCGACGTCGCGTGGCGACTCCCTTCGAGCCGCTTCGCTGTGCCCGGATTCTAGGGTGGTGCGGGGACTCCAACCACCGTGCGTGCGCGTCCGCCGTGCGAGTCTCCGGGCGAGTCTCCTCGCGGTTCCACGGGGCGCGGGAGCACGAGCTCTCGGAGTGCATGCTTTTCTCGCGGTGGGTTTGGCTCCCCTCCCCCCCGAGGCTACCGTCGGGTCCTGGTCTCCGGCTCGACACCTCCGTCGTCCTCAGGACCGGGACCGCTCCTTCCCACCGACCCGACTCTTCGCCCCCGTCGACTTCGGCGCCATGAGCACGAACCCGCGTCAGCAGGCCCTCAAGAGCATCTCCACGCCCTCCGCTCCCGCCCCGCCGGCGGACATCTCGACCCCGCTGCCGGAGGTCTTCGGCTCGAAGGTCTTCAACGACGCGGTGCAGCGCAAGCGCCTGGCGCCGGCAGCCTACAAGGCCCTGCGGCGCACGATCGAGCTGGGGGAAGAGCTGAACCCGGACATCGCCGACGCCGTCGCGGACGCGATGAAGGACTGGGCCGTGGAGCACGGAGCCACGCACTACACGCACTGGTTCCAGCCGATGACCGGCCTGACCGCGGAGAAGCACGACTCCTTCCTGTCTCCGGTCGTCGAGGGCGGTGCGATCCAGTCCTTCACCGGCAAGGAGCTGATCAAGGGCGAGCCCGACGCGTCGTCCTTCCCCTCGGGCGGCATCCGCGCGACCTTCGAGGCGCGCGGCTACACGGCCTGGGACCCGACCTCGCCGGCCTTCCTGCGCACGACGCGCTTCGGCGCCACCCTCTGCGTGCCGACCGCCTTCTGCTCCTGGACGGGCGAGGCGCTGGACACCAAGACGCCGCTCCTGCGCTCCTGCGAGGCGCTCGACCACCACGCGCGACGCCTGCTCGCGCGCATCGACGAGAAGGTGCGCCGCGTGCACGCGACCGTGGGGCCGGAGCAGGAGTACTTCCTGATCGACCGCGAGCTCTACAAGCTGCGCCCCGACGTACGCAGCGGGGGCCGCACGCTGTTCGGCGCCCGCCCGCCCAAGGGGCAGGAGCTCGAGGACCACTACTTCGCCGCGACGCCGGAGCGGGTCCTCAACTTCATGATGGACCTCGAGCACGAGCTCTGGCAGCTCGGCGTTCCGGTCAAGACCCGTCACAACGAGGTCGCGCCGCACCAGTTCGAGATGGCACCGCTCTACGAGAACGTGTCCCTCGCCGTCGACCACAACATGCTGACGATGGAGACGCTCGAGACCGTGGCCGGACGCCACGGCTTCAAGGCGCTCCTGCACGAGAAGCCCTTCGCCGGCGTCAACGGCAGCGGCAAGCACAACAACTGGTCGATGGCGGACGACACGGGCTCCAACCTGCTCGAGCCGGGACACACGCCGCACGAGAACCTGCGGTTCATGCTGTGCCTGACCGCGATCATCCGTGCGATCGACCTGCACCAGGACCTGGTGCGCGCCTCGATCGCTAGCGCGGGCAACGACCACCGCCTGGGCGCGAACGAGGCTCCGCCCGCGATCCTCTCGATCTTCCTGGGCTCCGAGCTCGAGGACGTCGTCGAGGGACTGATCGAGGGGACCGACGTGAAGCGCCACGCGCGCGCGAACATGCAGCTCGGCGTCACGACCCTGCCTCCGCTGCCCAAGGACACCAGTGACCGCAACCGGACCTCGCCGTTCGCGTTCACGGGCAACAAGTTCGAGCTGCGGGCCGTCGGCGCCAGCCAGACGATCGCGTACCCGAACATGGTCATCAACACGATCGTGGCCGAGTCCTTCGACTACCTGTGCTCGGAGATCGACGAGCGCAAGAAGTCCGGCAAGGACACGCAGAAGGCGGTGTCGGAGCTCGTCAAGGAGACCCTCGCGAAGCACCAGCGCATCATCTTCAGCGGCGACAACTACTCCGGCGAGTGGGAGCGCGAGGCCGAGCGACGCGGGCTCCTGAACCTGAAGAACACGCCGGACGCGCTGGCCGGCTTCGCCTCCGAGAAGAACCTCGAGCTCTTCGAGAAGTACGGCGTGCTGAACCGGCGCGAGACCGTCGCGCGCTCGAACGTCTTCTACGAGGCCTACGCCCACCGCATCAACGTCGAGGCCCTCTCGACGCTGCACCTCGCGACGACGGCGATCCTCCCCGCCGCGGTGCAGTACCAGAGGACGCTCGCGGACTCGATCAACGCGACGCGCGCCGCTTCCGCCGTGATCGACCTCGACGACCAGGTGCGGCACCTGTACGAGATCGCCAACGGCATCAGCCGGCTCAAGCAGGCCCTGGACGCCCTGGGCGAGACCCAGCGTACGTCCGAGGACCTGCACCACGATCCGATCGTCGCCGCGACGACCGCGCGCGACCAGGTCGTGCCGGCGATGAACGACGTGCGTGCCAGCGCCGACGCGCTCGAGGACCTGGTCGACGACGGGCTCTGGCCGCTCCCGAAGTACCACGAGCTCCTCTTCATCCACTGATCGTGTCGCTCACGCGCGAACAGGCCTGGGAGCTCCTGACCGAGTGGACTCCGTCCGAGGCGTTGCGCCGCCACGCGCGCTCCGTCGAGATCGTGATGCGTGCCGCGGCGGAGCGCTACGGCCAGGGCGAGGCCGACGTCGAGGCCTGGGGCATCTGCGGCATGCTCCACGACGCGGACTACGACCAGTGGCCCGAGGAGCACCCCCACCGCATCGTCGCCTGGCTGCGGGAGCGTGACGAGGAGGAGCTCGCCCACGCGATCTCGGCGCACTACACCAAGTGGGGCGTCCCCCACGAGTCCCTGCTCGACAAGGCGCTCCTGGCCTGCGACGAGCTGACCGGGTTCGTCGGCGCGTGCTGTCTCGTCCGCCCCGAGGGCATCGCCTCGCTGCAGCCGAAGAGCGTGAAGAAGAAGCTCAAGGACAAGGGCTTCGCCGCGAAGGTCGAACGCGACGAGGTCCGCGCCGGCGTGGACCTGCTCGGAGTCGACCTGGGAGAGCACATCCAGTTCGTCATCGACGCGCTCCGGCCGCACGCGGAGGAGCTCGGTCTGACCGGACGAGGCTCCTGAGCTCCGCCACGCTGGACGCAGTCGCATGGCCGCCCGCAAAGCCGCGAAGAAGCGCAAGAAGCGCCGCACGCCGGACGAGATCATCGCGGACCTGCAGCAGGAGATCCGCCGCGTTCGCTCCCAGCAGCAGGCGCGCGTGCGGAAGCCCTCCCCGGCGACGAAGTCGGCGCTGGCCGCGCTGAAGGCGATCGACAAGGCCCTCGCCTCGGCCGCGGAGCACGACGAGACCGACCTGCGTCACGCCCTGGCCGAGGGTCGCCGCGCGCTGGCGGCGCACCTCGTGGACCAGGGGCTCGAGGTGCCCAGGGTCGACCTGCCGCGCGCGCGCCGCCCGCGGCGCTGAGCCGTGCTCCACGTCCCGACGCCGGAAGAGCTCGAGCGCGCCCGGAACACCCTGCGCGGCGTCGTCGGCGCGTCGCCCCTCTTGCCCTTCGGGACGACCGGCGGCGGCGATCGCTCGAGGCGCGTGCTGCTGAAGCTCGAGAACCTGCAGCCGACCGGTTCCTACAAGCTGCGCGGGGCCACCTGCGCCGTCGCCGCTCTCACGGACGCGCAGCTCGAGGAGGGCGTCCTGACCGCGAGCGCCGGCAACTTCGCGCAAGGCATCGCCTGGGCTGCGCGGCGCCGCGACGTTCCGTGCCGCGTAGTCGTCCCGGACCATGCACCGCGCGCGAAGCTGGACGCCCTGCGCGCTCTCGGCGCGGAGCTGTTCGCGGTGCCCTTCGAGCGCTGGTGGCGTGTGCTCCTGGAGCGCCGGTTCGAGGACGTCCCCGGCGCGTTCGTCCACCCCGTCTGCGAGCAGCCGGTGCTCGCCGGTGGCGGCACGGTCGGCCTGGAGATCCACGAGCGCTGCCCGGACGCGGCCGTCGTCCTCGTCCCCTACGGCGGAGGCGGACTCGCCTGCGGGATCGCGGCCGCCCTGCGCGCCGTGGGGTCGCGAGCCATCGTGCTCGCCTGTGAAGTCGCGACCGCAGCTCCGCTCGCGGCCGCCTTCGAGGCCGGTGAGCCGGTCGCGATCGAGCGACGGACGAGCTTCGTCGACGGCATCGGCTCGGGCTCCGTCCTGCCCGAGATGTGGCCGCTGGCGGAGGAGCTCCTGGCCGGTTCGATCGTGGTCGAGCCGGAGGCCGTCGCGAGGCACCTCCGCCGGCTCGCGCTCGAGGTCAAGGTCGTCGCCGAGGGAGCCGGAGCCGTGCCCGTCGCCGCAGCGCTCGAGGAGCTCCCCTCGGCCGACCCCCCGCCGGGCGACGTGGTGTGTGTCGTCACCGGCGGCAACCTGGATCCCGAGGTGCTCGCTGCGGTCCTCGGGGGCGCGACGCCGTAGACTCGGTCGACATGACGGACGCTCCGCACAGCGCGGCGGACGACGACGGACCGCTGCGGCTCGGCGTCGTCGGGGCCGCGGGACGCCTGGGCAGCTCGATCGTCGAGCTCGCCGCGGCGACGGACGGATTCGAGGTGCGCGCCGCGCTCGGGCGTTCGGGAACGACCGCAGGCCGACCCCTGCACGAGCTCGTGCCCGGCCTGGCGAGGTCCTCGCCGCCCCTCTCGGTGAGCGAGCGCCTCGACGTCCCGGTCGACGTCCTCGTCGACGCCTCGACGCCCGAGGGCGCGGTCTCCTGGGCGCGCGAGGCCGCCGCACGCGGCATCCCGTTCGTCAGCGGCACGACCGGTCTGACGCCGGAGCAGGAGAGCGAGCTTGGACGAGCCGCGCAGGAGATCCCCCTCCTGCAGGCCGCCAACCTCTCCCTCGGCGCGACCGTGTTGCTGCGCCTCGTGGCCGAGGCCACCGCGCGCCTCGGAAACGGTTTCGAGGTCGCGGTGCGCGAGCACCACCACGCGGCGAAGCGCGATGCGCCCAGCGGGACCGCGTTGGCCCTGGCGCGCGCGATCGAGACCGCGGGCGGCACGGTCGGCGCGGTCCACAGCCTGCGCTCGGGGCGGCGGGTGGGCGACCATCAGGTTCTGTTCGAAGCGGCCGAAGAATCCGTGAGCTTGTCCCACTCCGCCCACGATCGGCGCGTATTCGCGCGAGGCGCGCTCGCCGCGGCGCGCTTCCTGCTCCGCCGGCCGGCGGGCCGCTACACCATGAACGACGTGACCGACGCTCTCGGCGAAGCCTGATGCTCGATCGACGCACGCTCCTCGCTCGCACCGCCTCGTCCGCGGGCACGGCGCTCCTCGCACGCGCGCCGTGGATCTCCCGGAGGCCGTCGGACCGTCCGGACATCCTCCTCGTGGTGCTGGACGACGTCGGCTGGCCCGAGGTCGATGCGGACCACGTCCCGCTCGCCGCGCTGCGCGGCCTGCTCGAGAGCTCCCGCATCCTGCGCGGGGCCTACGGCTTCCCGCTGGGCGCGCCGACCATCTACTCGGCCTACACGGGTCGCTACCCCGAGCGCGACGGACTCGTGACGAGCTTCCCCTACTGGGGGACGCCGACCGGCGCGACCGCGATGCTGTCCCCGGAGCGCCTGGCGCTGCCGCGGCTCCTGTCGGCGGCGGGCTACGCGACCGGCCTGTTCGGCAAGTGGAACCTCGGGCGCGCGCTCGAGGGCAAGCGCTCCGAGACGCCGCTCGCCAGCGCCTTCGACGTGTGGCGGGCCGGCGTCCCGACCAACGTCGACGCCGGCGGAGGCGTGGGCTACAAGGACTGGGTCCGCGTCGAGGACGGAGACGAACGCCGCGACAGGAGCTACCAGACGACCGCCCTGCGGGACGCGTTCACGGCCTGGTGGGAGAAGACGCGCGGGCCGCGCTTCGCGGTCTGCCACTTCCAGGCGGCCCACGCGCCTCTGCACCAGCCCCCTCAGGAGCTGCTGCCGCAGGCCTGGCCCGACCTCCAGCCGGCCCAGCGCTTCTGGAAGCTCGACGGCTTCGAGGGGCAGCGGCTCAAGAAGCGCTGGCCCGAGCGCAAGCGCTACCTCGCCCTGCTCCAGACGGTGAGCACCTGCCTCGAGCCGATGCTCGCCGCCGTCGGACCGGACACGATCGTCGTGCTGACCTCGGACAACGGGACGCCGGGCAAGGTCGCGGCGCTCGACCGGGACGACGAGAAGCTCAAGGGCACGACCTTCGACGGCGGCATCCACGTCCCGCTCGCCTTCCGCGTCCCGGGCCTCGCGAGCGGCACGTCCGAGGAACTGGCCTCGAGCGTGGACCTGTGCGCGACGCTGCTGGAGCTCGCGGGCGTCGACCGCGGGGAGGAGGCACGCGACTCGCGCTCGCTGTTGCCGCTGCTCGAGAGGAACGAACCGGTGCGGGAGTGGATCTACACCGCCTCGCGTCGCTCGCGCGCGCTGCGCACCAAGACCCACAAGCTACGGGTCACCGAGGACGGCAACGAGGTCTACGAGGTCGAGCGCCTGCCCAGCGAGAAGCGTCCGATGAGCCCCAAGCGAAAGCAGCTCGCGGCGCTCGAGGAAGAGCTCGCGAGCCTGCTCGCCGGCGTGCTCTGAGCTCCTCCCGCGCCCCTCAGGCGAAGGCGCTCTCCGGCGCCGTGCTGGCGGCTCGTGTCCGCGTGCTCCGCAGCACGCCGTAGGTCACCAGGGCGATCAGGAGCAGCGCGACCAGCGGTGTGCGCTCCGCGGTCCAGCCGTCGAGCCCGTGCGGGAACGCGACCAGGAGGAACATCACGCACAGCGCGACCGCCTGGGCGAACACGCCGAACCGGATCTGCACGAAGACCAGCAGCCCGGAGCCCACCAGCTGGACGATCGGGTGCGAGCCGTCCTCGTGGAAGTTGAAGGCGGCCGAGATCAGGAGCCACAGAGCCCCGATGGCGAGCGCCTCCCGGCGCAGCACGAACCGCAGGAGGACCAGGAGCACGACGCTCTTGAAGCAGGTGATGAGGACGTGCTGGAGCGCGTCCGCCAGGTGACCGAGCATGGGCGCGAGCCCCACCAGGCTCTCGACCTGGATCCTGGTGACCTGCAGGTCCGGAACCGGCGAACGACCAAGCCACGAGGCCGGCAGCGCCTCGTAGCCGAGGAACACGATCGAGAGCAGCGCTCCGAAGGCGGTCCCCACCAGCGTGTCCCGTGCGACGCGAGGATCGCGCAGGCTGCCGGACAGGACGCACATCCAAGTCGTCAGCACGCGCGGCCACAGGCGCCGCACGAAGCCCTCGGTGGCGACGTAGAAGACCCACACCAGGGTGGCGCGGAGCAGGGCGGCGGCGGCGCCCTCCATGAGCGCGTCCAGCCCGCGCAGGGAGAACGCGTGGTCCGCGCGCAGAAGGAAGGACGCGAAGACGCACAGGAACACGAAGGCGGCCAGCCGCAGCGCTCCCTCGCGATCGCTGCGTCCGGAGCGGACGTTGCGGATCGCGAGCACCACGCCGCCCAGGAGCATCCCGAACTTGACCGCGATCTCGATCCAGCCGGCTCCCTCCCCGACGGCCTCGTCGAGCCGCGGCCCCTGCACCCGGAACAGGACCGGCGCGCCCTGGAAGGAGGCCGCCTCCACGACGACGGTGCCGTCCCCGTGCGCGGCGGGCCCCACCCAGGCGAGCCGCTCGTCGACGGGAGTCCGCGGCACGACCTCGGGCTCGATGCCCTCGAAGGACGCGAACGCGAGGCCCGCGCGCGCGAAGAGCTCCTCCCAGGCAGGCGCCGGACGCTCCAGCGGGCTCGCAGAGGGCTGACGCTCGAAGGACGCGAGGAGACCGCGGGGATCGATGCACACGCGCGTCATGCCCGGTTCCGCGAAGGGCGGGTTCTCGAGGCCGACCTCGAAGCTGCCGAGCCCGACCGGCACCAGCGGACGCGGGCTCGTCCGCACCCAGTAGGAGACCGGCGAGGGAAACAGCGTGGGCCAGTCCTCGCGTGGATTGCGATCGGGGGCCTCGACGTGCTGCGCGCGCACGGTGGCGAGATCGAACGCGAAGCCCGAGCGTCGGTGCAGGCGGTCCGCGGCCGGGACGCCGAGGTCGTTCACGAGCAGCTCCTGGGCGCGCTCGAGCAGCACCTCCGGCGGCTTCTCCAGCGGCGCGAGCGCCACGGGCTGCGTACGGCTCCAGAGCAGGTGCGACGCGAGCGCG
>CAZDYS010000143.1:0-8802 GCA_964509445.1 uncultured Planctomycetaceae bacterium | reverse complement strand
CAGGCCGCGGCGGAAGCGACGAAGGCGCGTGCGCAGGCGAGCGCTGCCGGGACCGCGAGGGACGAGGCGAAGCAGGCGGCCGGCGACGTCGAGACGGCCGTGGGAGGCCTGCGCGAGAAGACGGGGCCGTTCGACGCCGCGATCGCGCAGGCGGAGGCCCAGGAGCGCGAGTGCAAGGACGCGCTCTCCGCGGAGGACGCCCAGTCGGTGCTCGAAGCGCGCTACGAGAAGCTCGGCGGCGATGCCGAGCTCGAGAGGGCGCTCGCGGCCGAGGACAAGGAGTTCGACACGCGTGTCGAGGCGCACCGCGCGAAGCTCGCCGACTGGAAGAAGGACCGCATCCGCGAGCTGGACGAGGAGAAGGCGGAGATCGACCACACGATCCAGAACAACGAGTCGCTCCTCCCGGGCCTCGAGGCCTTCGTGAAGCGCGAGGAGCCGATCCTCGCACGCCTTCGCGGACGGCTGACGGGGCTGGGCGAGAAGCTCCGCACCGAGCCCGGCAAGGAGGTCGCCCACGCCATCGAACAGAACGCCGCGAGTGTCGAGCGCTCGCGCCAGTACGTCACCTACATCTCCGCGCAGCAGAAGATCACCAAGGAGATGCGTGAGGCGCTCGAACAGCGCTACGCGGCCCTCGAGACGACGCAGGAGGCCGCCGAGAGCTACGTCAACTCGTTGCGCACGGAGCTCGACAACGAGCTCGAGGCGAGCAGCATGTCGCTCGAGGAGAAGGTCGACTACCTGCAGAGGCGCCCCAAGCCGGTGCGCGACCGCATCCAGAAGCTGCTCGAGACGCACTTCGCCCAGATCGTGAAGGGCAGCATCGCGGACACGCAGGCCGAGGTGCTCGAGCTCGCGCCGGAGTTCTCGAGCTACGAGCCCGGTGCGCTCGACTGGAGTGGAGTCGAGGCCAAGCTGCAGCAGCTGGAGAGCGCGTCCCTCGAGGAGCTCCAGGAGGAGAGCCCGGGAGCGGCGCGACTCCAAGCGGAGTACGAGGCCGCGGGCGGGGACGAGGCGCTGTTCGAGAAGCGCGTCGCGGCCTGGAAGAAGCAGGTGACGGAGTACGAGAGGAACCGCAAGGAGGTCTCGGACCACTACCTGGAGCGCCGACAGGGGCTGCAGGAGAGCGTCGACCGGGCCCAGGAGGCCGTCGACCACACCGAGGCCGGGTTGACCGCGATGCGCAACCATCTCGCCGGGCTGCAGGCGCGCAAGGAGGCGCTCGAGAAGCAGGTGCTGGACGACATCCAGCCGTTCGACACCAAGGGGCCGCCTCCCCAGGTGGCGGCGGAGCTCCAGGTGCTCGAGGGCAAGATCGCAGCCGCGGAGACGGGTCTTCGCGAGCGCGAGAAGATGCTCGCGTCCCAGAAGAAGGGCGTCGCCGCGGCGAAGGCCGTACGAGACAAGCACCAGGAGCGACACACGAAGCTCTCCGACGACGACGTGCACCCGCCCCCGGTGAAGCCGCAGTCGGCGGACGTTCACGCCATGCCGCTGAAGGCGAAGTACACCGAGCTGACCGGGAAGCCGGCGCCCGGCTGAGCCCCCGGGAACGAGAGGGCGTCCTCTCCCCGGGAAGGCGCGGAGCGAGCGCCGCTCGCCCAGCTCAGCGTTGGACGGGAGCGGGATCGACGGGGTCGGGTGCCGTCGCTCCCCGGTCGCGCTCTCGTGCGGCCAGAATCGCTGCGTGCTCGAAGCGCCGGTCGAGGCGGCGGAGCTCGTGGAGCAGCGTGTCGACGTCCCGCATGCGTCCCCGGCGTTCGGCATAGGCCTCCAGGATCTCCTTCGCCGTCCGTGCGAGCGCGTCGTCCGCCGCGGTCCGTTCGGAGGCGAGCGGCGCTGCGTAGGTGAACCGCCCGGAGTCGGCCGCGAAGGTGGGGATCTGGACGAACTGGCGGTCCTTGCCGGGACCGATCTCCGACGGGTCCTCGTCCGCCATGCCCGTCTCGACGAAGAAGTCCACGGCGTCCGCAGGGAATCCGAAGAGGTACCCGTAGCCCCTCCAGCGGTCCGCCCGAGGCATTCGATCGACCACCGCCACGACCTCGGACGGGTGCGTGCAGGGCGTGATGCCCCAGGGGCTCCAGAAGGACGCGAACCGCTCGATCATCCGCGACAGAGCGCGGCGGTGCACGACGAACGCGTGGGCGGAGCGCTCGCCTTCGTGGACGTCGGCGAAGACCTGGACGTCCGCGTACCAGGTCTCGTTGCGCAGGGGGTCGAGCGCGGCCCGGACGGCACGGAGCTCCGTCAGGTCGGGCGCGTCGACTGCGAAGGACCCGTGCCAGATGCCCGTGCTCATCGGCTTCAGGCCGCCGGCCAGGGTGAAGAGCGCCTCGTGGTCGGCGGCCTCTCGAAGCAGCTCGTAGCGATCCGCCCGCGCAGCGACCTCGCCCTGCGGCTCTGCGCGGGAGGTCTCGGTCGCGGTCGTCGCGCAGCCGCAGAGCCAGAGGATCGTGGCGAGGCAGAGGGACGCGGGGACGCCGAGCCGCCGCGAGCCGGGCAAAAGGGGCGGAGATGCGCGCTTGGACAAGGGCTAGTCCTCGAAGTGGAGGTCGGACAGGGACAGCCGCACCTCGTTGCGGACGGTTCCCTCGACGTCGACGGAGAGCAAGCGCACCGCCGGATCCTCCAGCGTCCAGTCGATCTCGATGCTGCCGAAGTTGTATGCGGCGACCGGGGCACCGATGCGCCGCGTGCTGGGCTCGATCACGTCCCAGTCGTTGTTGAGTCCGCTCGCGGTTCGTCGAACAGCGGGTAGCCCCCGTCGACATCCTGACGGTTGATCTCCCCCCAGTGCACGTCGCCCGACACGAACAGGACTCCTTCGGCGCGCGTCCGACCGAGGAGCTCGATCATGCGCGCGCGTTCGTGGGGGAAGAGTGTCCAGCTCTCCCAGCCGTTGTAGCTGTGTCCGAACTGGATGCTCGTGGCCACGATGCGCAGGTCCGCGGGCTCGCGCAGCCGAGCCTCGAGCCAGCTCCACTGCGCTTCCCCGAGGAGCGTCGGCGTGGTGTCCTCGTGAGGTCGGTACTCGTTCCTGAAGCCCGGAGCCTCGCCCCGCAGCCGGAGGTCGTCCCGAAAGGAGCGCGTGTCCAGCAGCAACACCTGCAGGGTGCGCCGACCGTCCGTGAAACGGTGCGCGTGGTAGATCCCCGGGTGTGCGCGCCGCGGAGAGTCCGCGGGTTCCTGCCAGAAGTCGAGGAACACCTCGCGCGACTCCTGCTTCCTGGGATAGTGGCGTCCGCCGTCGTTGACGCCGTAGTCGTGGTCGTCCCAGACCGCCAGCGTCGGGCACGCGGCGCGCAAGGCCTGGAACTCCGGTCGAGCGGCGAGGACTTCGTACTTCTCGCGCAGGACCAGCATGTCCTCGGTGTCTCCGTAGATGTTGTCCCCGAGATACAGGAACAGGTCCGGAGAGCGTGCGAGGACCTCGTAGAGGATGGGCTGCGGCCGGTCCTGGTCGGCACAGGAGCCGAAGGAGATGCGTGCCGGCAGAGCCTCGGTGGCGAGCTCGAGCTCGGGGAACCCGAACGAGTTCGGCCGCGCCGTCGCCGCGCAACTGCCGAGTGCCGGGAGAACGAGGAGGAGGCCCCGTGCGGGCTTTTCGAGGAGGTGCTTCATCCGGAGGCCAGGGGTCGGATCGCGCTGGAGGAGTGAGGAGGCTACCACCGGACGGAGGAGGCGCGTGCCGAACGTTCGTGTGCCACGCTGCGGTTCCGCAGGAGGCGCGCCCCGGCTCGACGCGAGGCGTGACGGCTGCGGGCGGTCGCGGTACCGTCAGACGAGCCGGGCGCGGTGCGCGGCGGATCCGAGACCACGAAGGAAACCGAGCGATGTCGAACGAGTCCCTGCGGGAGTCCCTGGAAGAGCTGCGGCGGGAGGTCGACGGGAGTGACCTCCGCGCCGAGGGCGCGCGAGAGCGTCTGCTCGGCCTGATCGGAGGCCTCGAGAAGCAGCTCCAGGATCCGGAGGACGCCGACCACCACGCCTCGCTCCTGGAGAGCCTGAAGGAATCGATCGAGCACCTGGAGCTCGAGCACCCGCGCGCGACCTCGATCCTGAACCGGATCATGGTCACGCTCGGCAACGCGGGGATCTGAGACCGCGCGGCTGGGCTCTCCGTCAGGTGGCTGCATCCGGCCCGGGGGCCGGGTCGAAACCTCCGGTGACCCGCCACCGGAGGCACCCATGTTCGGATTCCTGAAGCGCGATCCCGTGAAGAAGCTCGAGGCCGAGTATCGCCGACTCCTCGAGGAGGCCCGCGACCTGCAGCGCAGCGGCGACATCGCCGGCTTCGCGGCCAAGACCGCCCAGGCGGAGGACGTGGCGCGTCGGGTGGAGGCGCTGCAGAAGCAGGCTCCGTAGCGGAGCTCGCGGTTCCGCGGCGCCATCGCACGCCGGGGACAGGTCATGCCGCCGTCGCCTCGTGGGGCGAGCTACGAGCCCCGACTCGTTCGCCCGACGTGCTCGTCTCACGCCAGCCGCCGGCCTCGGCCGCACACCGCCTCGTCAGCGCTCGAGCTCGAAGACCTGCCAGATCGAGATCGACTTCCGAGGTCCGCGGTCCGCGACCGCTCCGTTCCAGACGGCGAGGGCGACGTTCAGCCGGGTCCCCGGTCGTGCGGCGACCTCCCCTTCCGCGCTGGGCGTGCAGGGGCGGGTGAAGACCACCGACCACGCGCCGTCGGCCCACTGCGGTCGGACCTCGAGGGCGGACGCGTCCAGGTCCTCGCCGAGGCGGCCCACGCCGCTCGCCTCGCGGGAGTCCACGGTCGTGGAGACGGCCGGCAGCGACGCGCTGGGACGGTAGAGCGGCACGTCCGTGCGAACCCGGCCGCGGAAGGGCTCGGTGATCACGTGGGGCACGCGCTCGAGGAGATCGAGGGCTCCGGCCACCTCGGTCAGGCGTATCGCCTTCCAGTGCCAGATGTTCGTGCGGTGCTCGCGCGAGCCCATGCCGAACAGGCGCGGACTCTCGTCCGTCGTGAACTGCAGCGCGCAGGCATCGGGCTCGGCCAGGTCGGAGAAGATGCGCAGGTTGGCCGACTCGTCGAGCCAGCGCACGCGGACCGCGAGATGCTCGCCGTCGTGTCGCGCCGCCACGTAGGCGTGGGTGACGGCCCGTCCCGTGCGCGAGGCGCTGAGAGGTGCGAGCACGACGTGCGTCTCCCGGAGGTCCTCCCAGCGCGCGTCGTCGGGCGTGTCGGGCAGCTCCGCGACCCGGTGCGCCACGATCCGCTCGCGCCGATGGACGCGGTTCGTCTGCGCCTCGGCCGGGATCAGGCTCTGCACGTAGGCCACGAGGTCCTGGAGGTCGCTCGCGCCGAGGTCGGTGGCCGGCATGGCCGAGCCGGGCAGACCCGCCTGGATGCGCCAGCCGAGCGCGGAGGAGCTCGGCTCCCCCTTGAGGAAGCCCGCCGTGAAGTCGCGCGGCCAGTTGAGGCTCCCGTCCTCGTCGAACTGCGGCTCGTCGCGACCCGTCCCGTCCTCGCCGTGGCACGCCACGCAGTGGGAACGGTACACCTGGCGTCCGCGTGCGAGCACCGCCTCGCTCGGTGCAGGCTCGGCCACCTCCGGCAGCACCGGCCCAGGGGTGAGCCGTGCCCGCGCCTCGTCGAGGGCTTCCCCCTCGCTCCGGCCGTCGAGGAAGAGGTGGGTGGCCAGCCCTTCCACGGCGAGCTCACGGACGTGTCCGGCCAGCGCGTCCAGGTCCTCGTCGGGGAGCCAGCTCCACGAGGGCATGGCCGAGCCGGGAACACCCCGCGCGAGCGTCCTGACGAGGTCGTCGTGCGTCGGGGCTCCGTTCGCGGTGCTCACCAGGCGGAAGGCGCCGCTGGTGAAGTCGCGCGCCGCGGGGAACAGGAACGGGGAGGCGGGTCCGTCGGCCTCGCCCCACGTTCCATGACAGACCTCGCAGTGCGCCTCGTACAGCCGCGCCCCGTGCGCGGCGCGCTCCTCCTCCGGGGTCGCGGACACGACCTCCGGGAGCGCGTCCTGGTCGGGGCTCGAACTCGGCCCGGTCCGGCAAGAGGTCCACGTCACGAATCCAGCGAGAAGAGAGACGGCGAAGAGGGAGGTGCGCATGTCCGCGCATCCTCGGACGCCGACATCTCGAACGCCGTACGCACCAGGACGTAGGCACCGCGGGAATGGTCCGGAGGCTGCGCTCTGGCAGGTGGACCCAGGTTCGGTTCCTGCATCGCGATCCCGTCGAGAAGCTCGAGCCCGCGTACCGCCGCGTCCTCGAGGAGGCCCGCGACCTGCTGCGAAACGACGACGTCTCGGGCTTTGCGGCGAGAGCCGCGCAGGGGGAGGATCCGGCTCGCCAGGTGGAGGCGTGGAAGGCCGAGGGCTCCTGAGTCGCGGCCGCGGCCCTTGGCGAACCTCCGCCGCGAGGCCTCTCGCGTCCCGCATCGACTCACCGAACCAGGCAGGGCACCAGAGCCTGCGAGGTCCGGAGCGGGCGGACCGAGGACTCGGGGCACGGGCGCGGGCCCAGCCGGAGCGCGTGAGCCGACGGCGTCTCCCTGTGGCCAAGGGGTTGACTCTCTCGTTCTTGCTGGATAAGATTCGAAGACGAATTCGAATTCGCATCGACGCGGACGTGCCTCGAGGCCACATGCGATCCAGATCACGACACCAACCAGCCTCCGGGAAGCCGGCTCTCCAGGCGCGAAGCGCGGACACGCTCGAGCGGATCCTGCTCGCCGTCGAGCGGCTGCTCGTCGACAGGGAGTTCGACCAGCTCAGCATCGCCGAGATCGCAGCCGAGGCGGGCTGCGCCGTCGGCACCGTCTACGGTCGGGTCGAGAACAAAGAGCACCTGCTCTTCTGTCTTCACGACCGATTCACTGCGTCGGCGGAAGAGAAGGTGGGCGAGGTGCTGGGCGCGGCGCGGGACGGAGGTCTCGAGGAGCGGGTGGTGGCGCTGTGCGATCTCTTGGTTCGGATCCTCCACGAGCATCGCGGCGTCAACCGCGCCCTGACGAACCACCTGTACGCCAGCTCGAGCCAGGCGGCGAGCCAGAGCATGAGCCGCTTCCGGAAGAAGATCACCGCGATGTTCCGGGGTGCCGCCGCCTTTCTCGCGGAGGGGATGCCCGACAGCGCGAACCCGGAGACGCGTGCCGCGTGCGAGTTCGCCTTGCTGGCTGCTCAGGACGTTGCGCAGGGCCGCATCGTCTTCGGTGCCCGGTCGGGAGTCGACCTCAAGTACAGCCTGAAGGAGCTCAAGCGACGGACCGCGGAGCTGATTCTTCGCTATCTCCAAGCTCACGTCAGAGAGAACACACCGGAGTCGTCCGATGCATAGGGTTCGAATCGCTTTGCGTAGCTTCCTCTCGTTCGCGGCGATTCCGGCCGTGGGAATCCTCGCGGGATGCGTCTACCGCTCTCCCGGGACGCTGCAGGCTCCTTCGCACACACCGCTCACCCCGGTTCAACAGCAGCTCAGGCGAGAGCTCGTGCGCGACGTCCACGTGCTCGCCACGGAGATCGGGCCTCGCAACGCTGCCTACACGCCGCGGCAGCTCTACGAGGCGGAGGGCTGGATCGCGGGAGAGCTCTCCGAAGCCGGACTCGAGGTGCACCGCGTCGAGGTCCGGATGGGGGAGGCGCGCGTCGCCAACCTGGAGGTCACCTTCCCCGGGAACCGGCTCTCCGAGCAGATCCTGGTCTTCGGAGCCCACTACGACACCCACGTCGGATCCCCGGGCGCCAACGACAATGCGTCCGGAGTCGCCTTGCTCCTGGCCGCCGCGCGTAGGTTGCGCGACGCAGAGTTCGACAGGACGGTCCGCATCGTGTTCTTCGTGAACGAGGAGTACCCGTTCACGACGGGGATCCAGATGGGGAGCAAGGTGTACGCCAAGCACTGTCTCGCGCAAGGCGACGATCTCGTCGGCGTGGTCGCGGTGGACTCGGTGGGGACGTACTCCAACGAACCCGGCAGCCAGAAGTACCCGCTCCTCGCGCTCAACCTCCCGCGGACGGGGAACTTCGTCGCGTTCGGGAGCAACAAGGAGAACGTCCCGCTCCTGGATGCGGTCGTCTCGGCCTTCCAGGCGCAGTCCGAGTTCCCGTCGATCGGCATCGCGAGCGATTCCAAGCATGCCTCGCGAGGGGACCACGCCGCCTTCTGGTGGAACGGCTACCCCGCCATCGCGATGACGGACACTTCGGAGTTCCGGGACCCTCACTACCACGCGCCCAGCGATCGAGCCGAGAACCTCAACTACGAGGAGATGGCGCGACTCGCGGAGGGCTTCCTCGCGACGATTCGCGCTCTCGCGGACGAGAGCACGGAGCTTCCCGTCCGCGGTCCTCCTTCGGTCGACTCCGCGGAGCTGCCTTGAACTGGCCTGGCGCCCGCACGCATCGCTCCCCGGAGGGACGGACTCGCCTCGAGGGGCCTCGCCGCGTGCCTCCGCACAGGTGCGGCTGGGGATGGCCCCTCAGGCAGGACGAGCCCGCCGCCCTGGCCGCGCTGTTCCCGGGCGCGCGGGTCCCGATCGAGGAACGTCCAGGCGTTCGAACGCGCGAGGGCGCATAGTGGGAGAGCCCGGTCGTCGAACCCGGACTCCCACACGATGCTCCACCTCGCGCTGCTGCTTCCGCTCTGCACGCCCTTCGCCCTCTCCTCGCAGGACTCGGACGCGACCCCGCAGGCCGCGACCGACCGCGCGTGGCCGCGCCACGGCCTCCGGCTCGACCTGGCCGAGGGGTGGGACGTGTTCGAGGAGACCGAGGAGGGCGGCGCCCTGACGCTGCGCTTCAGGCCGTCGACGGAAGAGGGGG
>CAZDYS010000142.1:0-8810 GCA_964509445.1 uncultured Planctomycetaceae bacterium | reverse complement strand
CCTTGCGCCCGCGCCGACCCTCCACGGCTCCCGCCGCCGATCCACCGTTCGGCGCTCAGGGATTACGATGTACCCCGGACCGGCGGCCCGCGCCCGCGTCCCCAACCCCCGTCCGCCCGCGCACCCCCTCCGTTTCATGCGATTGCTCCGCACGCTCCTGATCCTCGGCCTGCTGCTTCCGTCCGGTTCCGCCTCCGCGGCTCGGCTCGTCCGCCCGGCCGCGCAGGACGCGGTCGACGACGGTGCCCGCGCGATCGAGGAGATCACCGCCGACTTCCACGCCGCCCAGGCGCGCTTCAACAAGGCCGTGCGCGGCGCCAAGACGAAGAAGGAGCGCAACCAGATCACCCGCGAGCTGCGTCCCGAGGTCACGGACTTCACGAAGAGGCTCTGGGACGTCGCCGAGGCGAACCAGGGCACCTCCGTCGAGTGGGAAGCCCTCCACTGGATCTTCCGGCAGTCCGGGACCGAGCGCACGCGCGCGCTGGAGGCGATCGTCGCGCGGCACCTCGCGCAGCCCGAGCTCCTCGACCTCGTGCCGCAGCTCACCGTCCGCGGGGAGAAGACGCGCGCGCTCGTCCGCAAGATCGGGGACGAGGCCCAGGACCGACGGGTGCGGGGTCTCGCGCTGATGCACGTCGCGACCTACTGGAAGCGGCTCTCCGACCGCGGTGTCGCGAGCGCCGCGGCGCGTGCCGAGGAGCTCTGCGACCGTCTGCTTAGCGACTACCGCGACGTGTCGCACCGCCGCCAGGCGCTGCAGTCGTTCGCCCAGGACACCCTCTGGGAGCTGCGCAACCTCGGAATCGGGATGGTCGCGCCGGAGATCGAGGGCGAGGACATCGACGGGGTGTCCTTCCGGCTGTCGGACTACCGCGGCAAGGTGGTGGTGCTCGACTTCTGGGGCGACTGGTGAGGCCCCTGCCGGGCCATGTACCCGCACGAGCGGTCGCTCGTGAAGCGCCTCGCCGAGGAGCCCTTCGCCCTGATCGGAGTCAACTCCGACGCCGACAAGGACAAGCTCCGCGCACGCATGAAGGAGGAGAACATCACCTGGCGCTCCTTCTGGGACGGCGGGAGCGGTCCGCGGTCCACCTCCGGCGCCATCGCCACCGCCTGGAAGGTGCGGAGCTGGCCGACGATCTACGTGCTGGACCACGAGGGGCGGATTCGTTTCAAGGGCGTTCGCGGCGCCGACATGGACCAGGCCGTCGACGCTCTCCTGCTCGAGAAGAAGACCCGATGAACCTCCGATCGCTGCTCTCGACCGCCGTGCTCGCCCTCGCCGCCGCCCCGGGCCTCGCCCAGGAGCAGGCGCCGGAACCCGTCCGCGCCGAGCTCCAGAGCCTGCTCCAGGAGTGGAACGGCGCCGTCGAGGCCTTTCGCGAGGAGCTCGCCCAGGTTCCGCGCGCACGACAGCGCGCCTACCACGCGAAGCACCAGCCCAAGGCGTCCGACCGCACGCCGCTCTTCTTGAAGATCGCCGAGGACCACCCGAAGACACCCTCCGCGCTGGAGGCTCTGGTGTGGATCGCGCGGTACGACGGCAACGACAACGCGGTCGTCGTCCTGCAGTCCCTGGCGCAGCACCACGCCGATGCGCCGGAGCTGCTCGAGGTCCTCGAGCGGATTCCGCTCACGGCCGCGACGGAGCCGCACTACGAGGCGCTGCGCACGACCTCGAAGCACCCGGACGTGCGCGGGAAGGCCTGCTGGCGCCTCGCCGACTACGCCAAGGCGCTCTACGAGCTCGCGCTCTTCTTCGACGGCCCGGTGGACGAGGCCGGCATCGCCCGCCAACGGACGCGTTACGGCGCCGCGGTCTGCGAACAGGTGCGCGAGCGGGGCTGGGAGCCCTACGCGGCACGCGCCCTCGAGCTGTACCGCGTGCTCGGGGACCAGCACCCGGAGCTCCAGGACCGACGGGGAAAGGTGAAGGACGTCGTGGCCGCGGCGCGGTTCGAGCTCGAGCACCTGGTTCCGGGCAAGGTCGCTCCGGAGATCGAGGGGGTGGACCTCGACGGGGTGCCCTTCCAGCTCTCGGACTACCGGGGCAAGGTGGTCGTCCTCGACTTCTGGGGGGACTGGTGACCGCCCTGCCGGGCCATGTACCCGCACGAGCGGTCGCTCGTGAAGCGCCTTGCCGACCAGCCCTTCGCCCTGATCGGCGTGAACTCCGACCAGGACCAGGAGCGTCTGGCCCAGCGCCTCGTGGAGGAGAACATCACCTGGCGCTCGTTCCGCAACGGGTCGACGCGAGGTCCGATCTCGACCGCCTGGAACGTCACGAGCTGGCCGACGATCTACATCCTCGACGCCGAGGGGCGAATCCGCTTCAAGGGGAAGCGCGGCGAACAGATGGACGCGGCCGTCGACCTCTTGCTGGCGGAGCTCGCCGACTGACGCTCCGCGTCGAGTCCGGGGACGATCTTTCGCCCGTGGGAAGGCGCCGTGGTCCGCTCGGCCGGAGCTCTCGCGTCTTTCTTGCATCCCGCCCCGGTCTTGTCGCGAAGTAGGGTTTGAATCCGGACGCAGGCCGCAACGGTGCCGCCTCTCCAGCACGGATTCCCGATCATCACGACATGAGAATCCTCCTCACCGGAGCCACGGGCTTCGTCGGTTCGTACGTCACCCGCGAGCTCCAAAAGGCCGGCCACACGGTCGCCGTCGTCAGTCGCTCGAAGGGCGACTACGACTGGTCCGAGGAGAGCCTGCGGAAAGGGGTCCAGGAGACCGACGCCGTCTGCCACCTCGCGGGGGAGCCGATCGTCGGCCGCTGGACCGCTTCCAAGAAGGAAGAGATTCGACGTAGTCGCGTGGAGACCACGTCGCTGCTCGCCCGGCTCCTCGCGGAGAAGGGCAGTGGCACGCTCGTGCAGGCCTCGGCCGTCGGGTTCTACGGCGACCGCGGCGACGAGCAGCTCGACGAGACCTCCGCTCCCGGTCAGGGGTTCCTGACGGACGTCTGCCAGGCCTGGGAGGACGCCGCCGCGCCCGCGCGCGAGGCCGGGATCCGCGTGGCCAGCGTCCGCATCGGCGTCGTGCTCGGCGCCGACGGGGGGGCTCTCAAGCTGATGAAGCTCCCGTTCCAGCTGTGCCTCGGAGGTCCGCTCGGCTCCGGCAAGCAGTGGTTCCCGTGGATCCACGTGGGGGACCTCGCGCGCCTCTTCGTCCACCTCCTGGAGACGGAGACGGCCGAAGGCCCGTACAACGGCACGGCTCCGGTGCCGGTCACGAACAAGGACTACTCCAAGACGCTCGGTCGCGTCCTCGGTCGGCCCGCCTTCCTGCCGGCGCCGGCGTTCGCGGTGCGGCTCGCCCTGGGCGAGATGGCGGACATGCTGCTCGGGGGCCAGCGGGTCGATCCCAAGCGCACGCAGGCCGAGGGATTCACGTTCCAGTTCACGGAGCTCGAGCCCGCCCTGCGCGACCTCTTGAGCTGACGGGCATCCGGCGCGGACAATCCGCGCGTGACGGAACGCTCTCCCACCGCTCCCCGGGCCGACGAGGTCGTCGTCCTCGGCGCCGGCGCCGCCGGTCTCTGGTGCGCCGCGCGCCTGGCGGAGCTCGGCCGGCCGGTTCGCCTGCTGGAAAAGACCGCCCGGGCGGGCACGAAGGTGCTCGCGAGCGGAGGGACGCGCTGCAACCTCACCACCACGCTCGGTCCGGAGGAGGCGGGGCGGCTCTTCGGCACGCAGGGGGAGCGGTTCCTGCGCCGTGGACTGCGCGCGCTGACGCCCCTGGACGTGCGGGAGCGGTTCCACGCGCTGGGGGTTCCCACCGTGGAGGCGCCGCTGGAGAAGGTGTTCCCGGCCAGCGACCGAGCTCGCGACGTCCGCGACGCGCTGCTCCGCTGGGGCCTGGAGGCGGGCGTGAAGGTCTCCTACGAGAGCGGCCTCTCGTCCCTCGAGAGGGTGGAGGGCGCCTGGCGCCTCGGGCTCGAAGACGGAGCGTCGCTCCGCGCGACGACCGTGGTCCTCGCCGTGGGGGGGAAGAGCTATCCGCGGACCGGGACGACCGGCGACGGCTATCCGTGGCTCCGTGCGCTCGACCTGCCTCTGGTCGAGCCCGTTCCCGCCCTGGTCCCCCTGTCCTCGTCCGCGGCGTGGGTCCACGCCCTGACCGGCATCGCACTGCAGGACGTGCACGCCAAGCTGGTCGACGGCTCCGGTCGCACCGTCGCCCGCCGGAACCGGCCGGTCGTGTTCACCCATCGCGGCCTCTCCGGCCCGGGAGCGATGGACCTCTCCGAGCCGGTCGCCCGCGCCGGAGCCCACGAGCTGATCCTCGATCTCCTGCCCGCCGCGACGCGCGAGGACCTACGCGGTCTCCTGGTCGAGGCGGCGGGGATCGCCGGGGGGCCGGCGGTCGGCCGCTCCCTCGCGCACGCAGGCCTCTCGCTTCCGAAGCGGCTCGTGCGCCGCGTGGGGGAACAGGCCGGGCTCGAGCACGGCAACCCGCCCGCCCGCACGCTGACCAAGTCGACGCGCCACGCGTTCGTCGAGGCGCTGAAGGGGCTGCGCGTGCCGGTCGACGGCACGCTCGGGTTCGACCAGGCCGAGGTCACCGCCGGCGGACTCGCCCTCTCCTCCGTCGATCCCGGCAGCTGCCGCGTGCGCGGGGCCGAGGGGCTCTACGTGATCGGAGAGCTGCTCGACCTCCAGGGGCCCATCGGGGGGCTGAACTTCCAGGCCGCGTTCTGCACCGCGGAGCTCGCGGCGCGGGCGCTGGCCTCGGCCTAGGGCCAGGTGACGGTCGTCGACCCGGACGCGGGGAACGCGACCTCTTTCCCGCGCCAGACGACGCCGTCCAGTCCCTCGATCCACAGGGTCGCTCCGGCGGGCACGTGCGGGAACACCTGGCGGCCCTCGGGGCTCCACACGAAGTCGAGCTCGAGCCGCTCCGGCAGCTCGGTGCCTCCGACGGCGATCAGGAAGGTCCGCAGCGCGGGACCGGCGCCGGTGCGCGCGACCTCGAGCTGCGCGTCTCCGAGCTGGACCTGCTCCCGCTCTTTCTGGAGATCCTGCACCGCGGTCACGATCCAGCGGCCGGCGTTGGGGCCGATGCGGCGCACGGCCAGCAGCGAGCGCCCGCCGGGGTTGTCGACGCGCACGACGCCCGGGGCCACGACCGTCGTGCGACGCGCGACGCCGAAGGACGATCGAACGGGATCGATGGGCAAGAGCAGCCCGCCCTCGAGGTCCGTCGCCGGTTGGTCGCCGCGCAGGAGCTCGAGCTCCACGGACGCCGGCGGCTCGGCCAGGACGAGCTCGAGCTCTTCGCCGGGATCCAGCGAGAGCGGTCGGTAGGTGCCGTTCCACCACAGCTGGTAGTCGCCCGGGGTGAGCTCTTCGTACGCCCGCCGGCCGTCGGACTCGGACGTCCAGTGCCAGGTCTCGCGGGTGTGCTCGCGCAGCAGCGCGCCCTCGAACGCGAGGGGGTGCGCGTCCGCGTCCTCGGTCCGGAGTCGGAGGGTGGCGAAGCGCTCGAGCGCGATCTCGGCCTCCTCGGTCTCGCCCGCCTGCAGCGTCAGTTCCGTGATCGCGCTGATCCCCACGCCGCCGAGGCTGGCCGTCAGCTCCGTGAGGCCGGCCGTCAGGCGTTCGAGCAGCACGCGGCCGTCGTCGTCCGCCAGGTAGCTCTCGAGGGTCCCGTCGGCCGTGCGCACGGTGAGCAGCGCGCCCGGGGCGGGCTGACCGTCGGGGCCGAGCACTCGCACCGCGACGTTCGCCGGTGCGCCCAGGGCGGACGCGTCGGGGTCTTCCTGGGGCGCTCCCTCGAGCACGAGCACGACCGTCTCGAGCGGGGCGACGATGCGCGACGTGGTCAGGATGCGTTGCTCGCGCGCTCCGTCGCTCCAGGAGTCCTCGCTGACGACCAGCTCCACCTCACCGGGCTGGGTGCGGAAGCGGAAGCCGCCGTCGGTCGAGGTCCAGGTCTCCTGCTGGAACCGTCCGTTGCGGAACACGTGCACCCACAGTCCGGCGAGGGAGGCGTCGCCCTCGCGCTGCAGGCGTCCGGCCAGGACGACGTCCGGCTCGAGGGAGAGCGTGCCGAGGTCGCGGAGCTCTCCGGCCACGAGCTCGAGCGCGATCGGTTCGCGCGACTCGCCGACCCAGAGGCTGCCCTGGCCCGGGCGGAGGTAGTCGAGCTGGAAGCGTCCCTGCTCGTCCGTCTGGACGAAGCGGGGCACGGAGCGCGAGGCGCCGACGGCGACCGGCCCGTACCAGTGCACCGCGAGGACCTGCGACTGTCCGTCCGCGTCGAGCACCACGCCCGTCAGGGCCGCGGTCTCGGGCGCCTTGAGGACGACGCGCGCGTGCCGGGAGGGCGGTTCGATCACGACCTCCGAGGTGAGGAACGTGAACTCGTCGCGCCCGCGGTCCGCGCTGAGCTCGACGTGGATCGGAACACCACAGGGGAGACGCAGAAGTTCGGAGGTGCCTGCCGGACCGCTCCTGCCCCTTCGTAGCAGCGATCCGTCCTCCGTCCTTCCGCGCTCCACCTGCGGCTTGGCCCGAACAGCGAGCCCCGACAGCGGTACGCCGTCGGGGTCGACGACCTCGACCTCCAGCGTTCCCAGCGGGAACAGCCGGACCTCGATCGGATCCCCATCCAATTGGGCGGCGACCTCGCGAGAGGTCAGCTGCCAGTCCAGGTACTCGTCGTGCTCGAACAGGAGCCTCGTGCGTGCCCGCTCGACGTCGGCCGCATCGGCCGGCAGAGCGAGGCCCAAGGCCCCGTTGTCGTCGGTCTCGCCCAGGTCCACGGCCTGGGTCATCAGCGCGCCGCCGGCGTCGGCGCGCGCGTAGCTCGCCTGGACGCGGACGCCGAGAATGGGTTGCCCCGTCGTCGCCTCGAGCACGCGCACCTCGGCGGTGGCGACCTCGGTCCCCTTGCGCTGGGAAGCGTTGCTCTCGACCGAGTCGACGCGGCGGCCGCCGGGCAGCGTGCTGGTGCCGCGCTCGTCGCGCGCGTCGTCGTTCGAGCCCGCCTGCGCGACCTTCGTCTCGTAGGCCCACCAGCCCACGCCGGCGGTGGTGAAGACCGTCGCGAGCACGGCCCACACGGCGACCGAGGGAACGGCCAGGGTCTTCAGCAGCTTGGCCGCGCTGCCGGACTCGCTCGCGGAGCCGTCGAAGCCGGCGGCGACCGGAGGCGCCGTGGCGAGCCACAGCAGCATGCCGTCCAGGGAACGGCCGCCGTGCTCCTCCGCGTCGTACTCCGACTCGAGCTTGAGGCGGAGCTTCTCGAGGGCGCGCTGCGTCTGGGAGCGCACCGTGGAGGTCGTGATGCCCTGCACGCGGGCGACCTCACGCGTCGGCAGCTCCTCGAAGTAGCGCAGCACGATCGTCGTGCGGTAGGGCTCCTCGAGCGACAGCACCGCGTCCACGACCTCGCGTCGCATGGAGGCCTTCTCGAGGGCCTCCGCGGGGGTCGGGAGCTGGTTGGTGCGCTCCGGAGCGCGCTCCTCGCGCGAGCGGCGGGCGGTCTCGCGGCGGCTCCGCTGGAAGACCGCGTTCGTGGCGACGGTCTTCAACCACTTCTTCAGCGCCCGCGGCTCGTCCGGGCTGTGCTGGAGCGCACGAACCCAGGTGTCCTGGACCGCGTCCTCCGCCTGGTGCGGGTCGCGAACGAGGTTGCGGCACAGGTTGCGGACCCAGCCGGCGTTCTCGAGGAGCTCTTCGTAGGTTTGAGGCATAGCAGGCCTAGGAAGGATGCTGCTCTTTCCGCGACCGTCCCACCGAACCGGGGGAATCCGCCCCCATCCTGACACGGTCCGGCGGGTCCCGCCGCCCGGGTCGCGCGGAGGAGGCCCAGATGGGCCGTTTCTTCCCGTCTGCCGCCGCTCAGGCGGGGTCGGCCTCGGAGCGCCAGGCGTGGCGCTCCTGCAGGGCGGCTTCGGCCGCTTCCCGCTGACGGGCGTGCTCCTCGGGCGTCCAGCCCAGTCGCTCTCCCAGCCGCTCGAGCAGCCGTGGGAGCGCCCCGAGGGCGGTCTCCAGCGGCCCCAGGCCCAGGTCGCTCCGTCGGAACAGGAAGTCCTCGGCCGTCAGGCAGTCCTCGTGCTCCACCGCGTGGTCCACCTCGCCGAGGAGCGTGGCCGGGTCGAGCTCCTCCCTCCCGTCCACGGCGCTGCGGCAGCGTTCCCGGACCGCCGCGGCGTGGGCCGCGTAGCGGTGGCACCAGGCGACCGAGCGCGTCTCCTCGGGCGTCGCGGGCCGCGTGGACGGAGTGGACCAGGACGGACGGCCGAGCGGGAGCGGGAGCGCGCCGTCCAGGGCGAGTCCGCGCGTCGGCGACCGCCGCGCGAGGATCCCGGCGGAGAGATCGCTGGCGATCCGCGCGCCCAGCTTCTCGGCCATCGCGCGGAAGCCCGTGAGCTTGCCGCCGGCGATGCAGTAGACGTTGCCCAGGCGCTCCACGCGCTCCTCGCGCGAGCGGGCGGACGGGTCCTGCTGGCTCGCGGCGAGCAGCGGTCGCAGGCCGGCCCAGGTGGAGACCACGTCCGCCTCCGTCAGCTCGGCCGAGGGAACCAGCCCGTTCGCCGAGTCCAGGAGGTAGCGCACCTCGGCGCGCGTCGCGCGCACCGGATCCTGGGGCGAGGCGTCGAGATCGGTCGTGCCGATCACCGTGGCGTGGGGCCAGGGGATCAGGAACATCACGCGGCCGTCGACCGGCGAGGTCAGCGTGATCGCACCGTCCGTCGGCAGGCGGTCGCGCGGGACGACGACGTGCGTGCCGCGCGTGGGCGCGACCCAGCGCGAGCGTTCCGCGCCGGCCCGGCCGCGGAGCTCGTCCGTGAAGGGCCC
>CAZDYS010000141.1:0-8831 GCA_964509445.1 uncultured Planctomycetaceae bacterium | reverse complement strand
CATCAAGGACTTCGAGCTCGAGGACGCGACGCACCCGCTGCAGGCCGTGGACGTGAAGCGCGCCAAGGACGCGCTCAAGAACGACCCGTTCTTCAAGAGCCACAAGCCCTGGGTGACCGCGATCAACCAGCTCCTGAAGATGGGCGTCCGCGCGGAGCAGCAGGCCCTCGCCAAGTGGGGCCTCAACTTCGTCATCGACGAGTACCTGCCGCGCAAGCTCAAGAACAAGAAGAGCTTCCTGCCCTGAGCCCGTCGCCGACGCTCAGTCGGTGAAGTGCACCCGGATCGCGTCGGTGAAGTTGATCGTGCCGGGCGCGTCGTCCAGGTAGATCGCCTGGAAGCTGAAGCCGGGCCCGATCGGGATCCCCATGTCGAGGGGGACCGGTACGGTCAGCCGGCCCGTCGGGCCGGTGTTGAAGGTCGGGCTCGGGAGCACGGTGCCGCCGAGGCACATGATGCCGTCCCAGTACGGAATCGCCGTCTGCCCCGAGGACACGCCGATCAGGAGCGGCTTGTTGGCCGGCAGCCGGTCCAGCACCAGGTCCATGCGCCCCGCGGAGACGCTCGTGCTTCCGAGAAAGAACAGGCGCGCGCCGACGCCCAGGGAGTTGGGAGCCCCGAGGCAGTAGAGGTCCAGGAACCCGTCGGGATGCCGCGAGATCTCGATGCCCGAGAGCTTCGGGCGGTCGACGCTCGAGCGGAACACCAGGTCGATCTTGCCGTCCGTCACGGGGGTGTCGAACACGCACACGTCGGCCGCCATCGGTCCGACGCTCGCAACGATGTCGTAGTCGTCGAGGATGCGCTCCCCCTCCAGGAACACGTCGAAGACGCGCTGGCCCGGCTGGGTCCAGAAGATCTCGGCGAAGTGCAGCACCACGCGATAGGCGCCGGAGTCGACGGGGATCACGTAGCTGAAGGTGTCGGGCACGGATGCGAGACCGATGCGCTCGCTCCAGTACAGCTCGTCGTCCTGCGTTCCCGCGATCGGCGGGGCGCCGGAGGCGACGAAGGTCTCCCCACCGAGGAAGAAGCCGTCGCTGCACCAGGGCTGCGCCAGAGCCAGGTCCCCCCCACCGACGTTGTAGCGCGCCTGGGGAAGAGAGCCCCAGTCCGCGTCGGCTCGGAACCCTTCGGCCTCGGGGATGTTCCCGTTGCTCGCTCCGGTCGTGAGGTACAGCTTGCCGTCCACCGGCTTGAGCGACGGGCCGAGCCAGGCGACGGGCATCGGAGGCTGCTCGATCCAGGCGTCGAGCACCGGGTCGTAGGCGCTCACGCTGGAGAGGTTGGGAGCGCCCCCGGGGTTGTTGTTCCGACCGCCGCACACGTAGATACGGCCGTCGTAGACGTAGGTGCTCGCCTCGACGTGGGAGCGCGGGAAGCTGAGCGGCGTGACCGGGTGCCAGGTGTTCGAGACCGGGTCGTAGCGATCGACGACCGCCAGGTCGATCGGGTTCACGTCGTGACCGTCCTGCCCTCCGATCGCGTAGATCTGCCCGTTGAGGAGCGCGCTGGAGAGGTGTCCCCGCGCCGTGGGGAGCGGCGGATAGGTCGTGGTGTCCCAGCCGGACGGGATGTCGTCCAGGTCGAGCACGATGTGGTCGGCGGCGCTGAGCTGGCGGGTCTGGAAGCCGCCGAAGAAGTGCAGCTTGCGTCCGACGACCTCGGCCGCGCCGCTCGCGCGTCGAATCGGCATCGGCGGCCCGTTCGACCAGGTGTCGGTCGGGATGTGGTAGCGCTGCGCGTTGTTCAGCACCGGCCCGCCGTTGTTGCCGAGGAACCCACCGAGGACCCAGACCTCGTCCCCGTCGAGCGCGATCGCGTGGTGCGTGACGGTCTGGAGCATGTCCGAGAGCCGCGTCCACGTGTCGGTCGCGGGGTCGTAGACGTCCGTGCGCGGAGTCGCGTTCAGGGCAGCGTCGAAGAAGCCGCCGAACACGTAGATCTTGCCGTCGTAGACCACCGACTGGGCCTCGACGCGCGGCTGCTCGGCCGGAGCGATCGGCTCCCAGACGCACTCCTGGGGCAGCGCCGCCGGGGAGAGCGGCAAGGCGGTGAGGATCAGCGCACAGAGCATCGGAGGAAGACTACCACGGTGTTGCAATCGGGGGGGATCCGCCTCGATCGGACGCAGGTTCTCGCCCCCGGGTTCCGTTCCGGGGATCAGGAGCCCTCCGCCAGAGAGCGGAGCAGGGCCTCGTCGACGCGATGTCCGCCTTCGAAGCGCAGCAGACGGTGCGGAACGGCGGCCAGGCGCTCCTCCTCGCGCTGCAGGCGCGCCTCGTCGATGTACCGGTCCCGCGACCCCACGACGCACACGAGCTCGCGCTCGCTCAGTCGCTCCAGGGAGAGGTCCTCGGGGACGCCTCCGGCCCAGGTGATGACGCGATCGACCCGCGCGCTCCCGAGGGTGGCCCAGCGGCACGCCGTCGCGCCGCCCTGGGAGAACCCGAGCACGCTGACGTGGGCGGCAGAGTCGCCGGGGACGAGCCGCGCGTGGACGGCGTCCAGCGCGCGCACGTAGTCGGAGACCTCGCGCTCGCGTTCCCGGCTGGTCATCCAGGAGGCGCCGATCCGTCCGCGCCCTCCCTCGAGGTAGAAGCGAGACGGAGCCTCCGGCGCGACGAGCAGGCGTCCCGGCGCGGCGAGGACCGAGCAGGAGTCGAGGAAGTCGTCGGCGAGCTGACCGTAGCCGTGCAGCAGGAACCAGATCTCCTGCGGTTCCGCGTCCTCGCCCCCGGCCAGCGCACAGCGCAGCATTCGCTCCACCGTCACGTACTCCAGACGCGTCTCCATGCGGAGGCAGCGTACGCGGCGAAGGCCTGCCGGCCAACGGGGAGGGGCGAAGCGGGGCACGGGCCGCTCCGTTGCAGGCGCGAGCTGAACGGGTCCCTTCCGTTCGCTACCCTTCGCGCCGTGAAGACCGTCGACCAAGAGCGCGCCACGCGGGCGTCCGGAGCGGGCCGGCCCCTGTTCGAGGCGCTGGCCGCCGGCCTGTGCCTCGGTGGGCTCGACGCCCTGGCCGGAGGACTGCAGCGGATGCCGCTCGAGCTCCTGTGGCTGTCGCTCGCGCTGGGACTCGCACTCGGGCTGGGAGCGGCGCTGATCGCCGTTCCGACGCGACGTCCCGGGGCCGCGCTGGCGCTCGTGCTAGTCGCCGGGAGCGTGCTGAACGTCGCCTCGATCGCCTCGAAGGAGCTCGGGCTCGTGACGCTGCGCGTGACCCTGCCGCTCGCCTGCCTCGCCCTCGCGCCGCCGCTCTTCGTGCGGCGCCGCGCGCGGGGAGCCGCCGCCGGCGTCCTCCTGCTCGCGAGCGTCCCCATCGCCTCGCTCACCGTGGGACTCCTGGGCGCGAGCTTCGCGACCGTGCTGCTCGCGGCGCTCCTTCCGGTCGCGACCGGCCTCCTGCTCTTCACCGGTCCCCTGCGGCGCTCCTCCGCGGCGCGCACCGGGGCAGCCGCCCTCGCGCTGGTCCTGGTCGTCACGCCGGTCCTCTGGCGCGATCCCGATCGCGAGCGTCCCGATCTTCCCCCGCCCACGGAGATGGCGCGCGCGGACGCGCCGGACGTCCTGTTCCTCCTGGTCGACACGCTCCGTGCCGACGCGGTCGCCGACGAGGGCGAAGGGCTGTTCGCGCGCATCGGCCGCGAGGGGGTTCGCTTCGAGCGTTGCGTGAGCACGGCTCCCTGGACGCTGCCCTCGGTGTCCTCGATCCTGACCTCGCTCTTGCCCTCACAGCACGGGGCCACGAGCTCGGGGCACGCGCTGCCCCTCGAGGTGGAGACGCTGGCCGAGTCGTTCCGCGCGGCCGGCTACCGCACCGCGGCCGTCACCGGGGGCGCGTTCGTCTCCCCCGCGTTCCGCCTGGACCAGGGGTTCGAGCACTTCGACGAGACCGCCGAGCTCGGGTTCCGACCGTTCCTCCTGCACGTTCCGCTCGCCTGGCGCGTCGCGAAGAACCGCTACTTCCCGCTGCGCGCGGCCGTCCGCTGGGTGGACGAGTATCCGGGTGCGCGCGGGCTCGTCGACGCGGCGCTCGCCTGGCTCGAGCGACTGGAGGACGATCGACCGCTGTTCATGCTCGTCCACAGCTACGAGGCGCACGACTACTACCTCTACCACCCGCACGTGGACGACGCGTTCCTGGACGAGCTGCCCTCCCCGAGCGAGCGCTTCGCGGGTCGGCTGTCCGTACACCCGAGCGAGCTCGAGGGCGCGTCGCAGGAGGACCTCGACTGGTTCGAGACGATCTACCGGCGACGGATCGAGCACGTGGAGTCCGAGCTCGATCGTCTGCACGGCGCCCTTGCGGCGGAGCGTGGGCGCGACCTCGTCACGGTCCTGGTCTCCGATCACGGCGAGGGCTGGGACGCGCGGCGCGGCCGCGTCCACCACGGCGGACGCCTGCACGACGACCTCCTCCTGGTCCCCTTCGTGCTGCACGCGCCGGACCGCCTGCCGGCCGGGCGCCACGGGGAGCCCGTGAGCACCCTCGACGTGATGCCCACCCTGCTCGAGCTGGCCGGCGTCGCACTGCCGCAGGACCTGACCGGCACGTCGCTCGCGCCCTTCCTGCGCGCCGGCGAGCCGACCCCCGCCCGTCGCCAGTGGAGCGAGGAGCGCACGAACGGCGTGGACCTCGTCGCGCTGCGCGCGCAGGGCTGGAAGCTGCTGCGCTCCGAGGACCGCGCTCCGGTCGGCTTCGACCTCGACCGGGACCCGCTGGAGGACGAGCCGCTCGCCGGCCCGCCCGAGGAGCTGGAGGAGGCGCTGCGCGGCTTCGAGGAGCTGTTCCCGCCGCGCGAGGTCGATCCCAACGAGCTCGACGAAGCCACGCGCCAGAACCTGGAGCGGCTCGGCTACCTCGGTGGCGAGGACGAGGACGACTGAGGTCCCTCGCGTCGCGCCCGCAGCGCGATGTCGACCGCGCAGGCGAGGACGAGCGCACCTCCGACGAGCGTCCGGGACCCCGGGACCTCGCGGTGCCAGAGGAACGCCCACAGCGGCGCGAGCACCGGCTCGACCTGCACGAGCAAGGACGCCTGGAACGCCGGTACGCCGCGGAGCCCGCGCGTCAGGAACGCGTAGGCGAGCGCGATCTGCACCAGCCCGAGCCACAGGAGTCCGCCGGCGTCGGTCGCGGAGGCGGGCACGAGCTCGTCGGTGAACGGCAGACAGACCAGGAAGACCAGCGCGTTCCCCAGGGCGACGACCGGCAGAGTGCTCTCCCCTCCCCGCGCGAGCCACCGCAGGCCGAGCACCGTGAGGCCCCAGGTCGCGCCGGCTCCGGCTGCCAGGAGGTTGCCTCGGACCGGATCCGGGGAGGTCGCTCCGGGTTCCACCTGCGCCGACAAGAGGAGGACGAGCCCTGCGCCGATCCCGAGGAGCGTCCACAGGTCCCGTCCCTGGAACCGCTCTCGCAGGAGCAGCGGGCCGAAGACGAGGACGTAGAGCGGCGCGGTGGCCTGCAGGAACGCGGCGTTCGCGACCGTGGTCGCGCGGCTCGAGAGGACGAACAGGAGCAGCGTCGCCGCGAAGGAACCGGCGACCGCCCAGGCTCGGGGACGCCGCGGAAGCCGGCGCGTCGCGGGAACCAGGAGCCACAGCCCCACGGCGGCGATTCCGGAGCGCAGACAGGCGACCTCCAGCCCGCCCAGGGAGACGATCTTCACGACCGTCCCTCCCGTCGAGAACAGGGCCGCCGCCACCAGGAGAAAGAGGCGCGCGGCGACGCCGGAGTCCGGCGTCAGCGTCGTTCGATCCACCAACCTCGCTCGGAGGCTAGGAGACCGTGCTCGTCCTTCAAGACCCAGGGCAGCTTCTCGCCGCGCAGCTTCGTGTCGTCGAACACGCGGACCACCAGGCGCCAGCGGCCGGGCTCGTGCTCGCTCGGCTTCCAGCGGAAGCGATGCACGCCCTTCTTGCCGCGGGTGCGCGCGACGGGCTCGACCGGGACCTCGTAGAGAGCGCCGCGCGCGGACCGCGGACGCACCGTGGGATCGGGCAGTTCCGCCGGAACGTCCTCCGCGGCGAGGACGTACCACTCGACGCGCAGGTCGTGCGTCGCCGGCTGCAGCACCTCGACCTCGAACTCGAGCTTCTGATCGCCGTTCCAGGAGGCGCCCTCCGCCGCACCGCTCTCGGCCAGGACCGACACGCGCTCGATCGGATCCACGAACTCGTGGAGCCGCAGCAGGGTCGCCTCCCGACACACGGGACAGAACACGCTGCCGAAGTCCTCCATCCGACAGCCGGAGACCTTGGGCTTGAACACCCCGTTCACCTGTCGGGCCGCACCGGGGTAGACGCCGATGCCCGGCGCCTTCGCCCGGATCCAGTGGGCCCAGGGCACCTCTTCGGGATCCTCGCTCCGGCTGACGTTCGGGCCCGGCACGAACTCCGTGCGGTAGCCGGTCGGCGTCGCGAACTCGGCCTCGAGCCCGACGAACGCGCGCCCGAGTTGATGCAAGAGCTCGTTCGCGTCGCGACCGCCGACGGTCGCGACGCCGTCCTCGCCGGTTCCTCGCGGAGCTCCCTGCACGAACACGATCGGCGCGGCCGGTCGCTCGGTCGCGAGCTCGGCCGCGGCCCACACGCGCTCGGGATCGCTGCGGATGTGCTCCCCCGCCTCGCCCGGGACCAGGTAGGCCCCCAGCGCGGTCCGGACCTTGCGCCCGTGTCCGTCGAACCCGTCCTCCTCGCTGACGACGTGCGCTTGCAGGAAATTCACGTAGCCAAGGTACTCGGCGAACACCGGTTCCCGCGCGAGGATCGAGGGCACGTCCTCGGCGAGATCGTCGAACACGCGCAGTCGCTCGAGGGTCAGTCCGTCCTGGAACAGGACCACGACCGCGCGGTTCTCGTCCGGACCGCTGCGGAGCACGTCGCGGACCCCGAGCAGGCCGTCGGGATCGACCCGCCGGCGGGCCTCGTTGCCGGCTCGGCTCTCGGGCCACTCCTCCGCGACGTCCTCCAGCTGCCTCCAGGCGTCCCGGTAGCGGCGCTTCTCGAGGGTCTCGAGAGCACGGGCGAGCGCCTCCTCGGCGTCCTGGTCGGCCTCCTGGAGCCGGTACGGAGCCGGCACGGCGAGCGGAACCGCGCACGGCGCCGGAGCGGACGGGGCGAGGAGCAGGGGCAGGATCGAGAGCATGACGGGAGTTCCAGGGTCGGGGGGACAGGGACCTCAGGGTCGAGCCGCCGGCGTGCCGAGGAAAGCAAAGAGCGTTCCCCGGATCTCTCGCCACTTCCTACGGAAGATTCCGGCCGGAGGCTCGTAGTCCTTTGGGATCCAAGAAGCTAAATCTCGTCGGCGTTCGAACGGGAGAACTCGATGGCTCCCCCCCCGACACGGCAGGTCGGGGGCACCGCTCGCACCCCACACCCCCACACGGCAGATCAGGGAGGCCCCGCATGAACGGGCTCGCACTCTGTTCGTGGACGCTCGCGACCCTTTGCCTCGCGGGATCCACGGACCACGGAACGGACCACCAGACCTTCGAGGAGCGCGCAGAGCGCTGGTTCGCGCGCAACCAGATCGCGCGCGCCTCGATCGAGGACGCGGACCAGCTGCTGGAGAACGCCTTCGTCGCCCTCGACGTCGGAGCCCTCGAGCTGCTGCTTCCGCCGGCGGCGCTCTCCGACCCCGACCAGCTCGAGGACCTGCAGCAGCTCGCGACCTCCCTGGTCGACGCCCAGCTCGCCTGGATCGACTGGTTCCCGGAGGCAGCGGAGGAGGGCCGGCGCCCCGAGCAGCTCGCCAAGCACGGCAAGGAGCTGGCCCGCTGGATCCGCAGCTGGAAGGCGAAGGACCTGTCCCCCCGCGTCGAGGTGCGCGACGCCGCGGCCGACACCGGTGGCGGTGCCGCCGACCAGCGGCGCCCGCGCCTCCTGGAGCTCACCGAGGCGCGAGAGAAGACGCGCGAGGCTTCGCGGATCCTGTCCGACTACCTTCGCTCCGGCGGTCCGCTGCGCGCCTCCGGCGACCGGCAGCAGGATCCCGCCCGGCTGGTCCTGATCCCGGACCGCGAGAACTTCGTGGAGCTCATGGCGGTCGTCGGCCTGCTGGAGTCGAAGCACAGGCCGTACTTCTGGATCCCGGGCACCGAGACCTGGACCAACTTCGACTTCGACGGCGTGCGCGTGCTCGCGCTGTCCTACGCGACACCGGACGCGGAGAAGGACTACCGCGCGTCGATCCCGATGAACGCGAAGAACGCGGACTCGATGGCGCAGCAGATCGTGCAGCTCGGGACGCGCTCCGTCCTGGAGCTGTCCTTCGGCGAGCACCTCGAGCCGATGCTGGCGGGCGGCATCGCGAACGACCTCGTGATCGAGCTCTTCGGGGAGGTCGACACGCGCAGCGACGGCGACCTCACCTCGCGCGAGGCGGCCGCACGGTCCCTGTTCGTTCCCGGCGGCAACCCGGACGGCGGGATCCTGCCGGCGAACGACGCGAACAGCCGCTGGCGCTCGCGGCGCGGCGCGGACTGGTTCGTCGACGTGCTGCGCTCCTCGCAGAAGGACGCCTCGAAGCGGGTCGGGGAGCGCTGGCAGAAGAAGGCCGGCTTCCTCCTGAAGGACGACGGGTCCTCCGAGACACACGTCGCCCTCGCGCCGTTCCTCGGCGCCGGCGCGAGCCAGGTCCCTCCGACGCGCTTCCGCGGCGATCACGCGGAGTTCCTGCGGGCCTACCGCGCCTGCTTCCTGCACTGGCTGCGGGAGCACGGCGCGGGGAAGGAGAAGGCCTCGCGCGCCGCCTACGCGCAGCTCCTGCGCGGAATCGCGGAGAACCGGACTCCGTTCCAGGAGCTCTTCCCCGCGGTCTACGGCGC
>CAZDYS010000140.1:0-8838 GCA_964509445.1 uncultured Planctomycetaceae bacterium | reverse complement strand
CGCCGCCGAAACCGAAGTACGCGGTGATCAGCAGCACGAGCCCGAGGACCGGGACCAGGAGCCCGCCGAACCACAGGAGGCTCGTCCAGCCTGCCGGGAACCTCCGGCGCGCGCGCCAGGCGGCGACCGCGAGCACGACGAGGAGCAGCGTCGCACCGAGCGCGGGCAGGAAGAGCGCGCGCGTCGGGTCCTCCTCGGTGGCGCGCGCGTGGGGATAGAACACGCACAGGTCCCGTGGCCAGAGGGTCTGTCCGAGGTAGACCGCCGTGGAGCGCAGGGCGTTCTCGACGCGCAGCGCGAGAGGCAGGTTCGTCGCGGAGACGACGGCGCCTCCGGCCTCCTGCGCGCTGAGCGTCGCGACTGAGGACGCGACGCTCAGCGCGAGGAGCGGGAGCTTCTCGGTGAAGAGGCGCGCCGGTCCCAGGTCCCAGCGTGCGAGCGGCCAGCGGTCGAGGACCAGCAACAGGAACGGCAGCGTGACGAGCATCGGCTTGGTCGCGAGACCCAGCGCGAACAGGACGACCAGGAGGACGTACCGGGCGAGGCTTCGCTCGCGCGTCCAGCGCTCGTAGGCGAGGAGGCAGGCGACGAAGAACACGCCCGAGAGCACGTCCTTGCGCTCCGCGACCCAGGCGACCGACTCCACGCGAAGCGGATGCCAGGCGAAGAACGCGGCGGCGACGAAGGCGATCCGGGCGTCGTCCGTCACGCGCCGGACCCACAGGAAGAAGAGCACCGCCACCAGCGCGTGGAGCAGAACGTTCATCAGGTGGTGCCCCGCCGGCTCGAGCCCGAACAGGGTGACGTCGAGCATGTGCGACAGCCAGGTCAGCGGGTGCCAGTTCGAGCCGTGCCCGGTCGTGAAGGCCCAGCGCAGACCCTCGGCGTGCAGGCCGCGACCGACCACCTCGTTGGCCGTCACGTAGGTGTCGTCGTCGTAGTCGACGAACCCGTGACCGCGGACCTGCGCGTAGATCGCGGCGAGGCCCGCGACCAGCACGAGGATCGGAACGAGGGCACGGAGCCGCGCCGGGGAGCTCGTCATCGCGGCTCCTCGCTCTCGGGGGGCGCCTCGGGCGCCAGGGCCGCGGCGCGCTCGCGCGCGAGTACGAACTCGGGGTCCAGCTCCAGCGCCCGCAGGAACGAGGCTCGCGCGCCGTCCAGGTCGCCGATGCGCTCCCGCGCTGCCCCGACGTTGAAGTGGGAGATCGCGTCCGCGGGCGAGAGCGCGAGCGCAGCTTCGAAGCTCGCGAGGCCGTCCTCGAGGCGTTCCACGGCGAGCTCTCGCTGACCCAGCCGGGTGAGAGCGTCGACCATGGTGGAGCCGGGCAGGTTGCGCGTGAGCAGCTCGCGATGTCCGCCGTCCTCGAACGCCACGTCCGCGTAGAGCGGGCCGAGCTGCTCCGCGAAGTCCCGCGCGTTGATCCCCAGCTCGAGTCCCTGCTCGAAGGCCTCGATCGCGGCCCGGGTGTCGCCGCGCTGCGCGCGCGCGCGGCCGAGCTTGTCCCAGGCGACGAAGTTGCGCTCGGTCACGCGCGTCGCGCGCTCGAACAGCGAGTCCGTGTCCCGCCACGTGCCGACCTGCCGCCAGGTGAGGAACCCGAGCGCGAGGAGCGGGAGTCCGAGGACGAGGCCCGCCTGGGACGGCGTGAGCCGCAGTCGCTCGAGGAGCGCGTGCGCGCCGAGCCCGAGCACGACCACGAGCCCGAAGCTGGGCAGGTAGGTGTAGCGGTCGGCCTGGGCCTGCATGCCGACCTGTACGAGCCCCAGCACCGGCAGCAGCGCGACCAGGTACCAGCACAGGCCCGCGCCGAACCACGGGGCCCGCTCGCGCAGGCGCCAGGCGGCCGCCCCCAGCGCGACGAGGACGAGCACGGACAGGAGCGCCGCCGTCATGCGCGACTCCCCGAAGATCGAGGGGTGCGGGTAGAAGACCGCCAGTCCGCGCGGCCACAGGGTCTGCAGCAGGTAGGTGCCGGTCGAGGCGGCGGCGTTCTCCAGCCGCAGGCCGAGTCCGACCGTCTCGAGCCCGGACGTCGCGCCCTCCTCGCTCTGCGTGACCAGCGTGACGACGACGGTGCCGGCGGCCATCGCGAACAGCGGCAGCTTCTCGCGCAGGTTCCAGCCCTCCCGTCCGAGCGGCCAGCGATCGACGCACAGGAGCAGCACCGGCAGCGTGACCAGCATCGGCTTCGACAACAGGCCCGCCGCGTAGAGGCCGAGGACCAGCAGGTAGCGCTTCAGGCTGCGCTCGCGCACCCAGCGCGCCCAGGCGATCACGGTGCAGATCGCGAAGAAGCCGCTGAGCACGTCCTTGCGCTCCGACACCCAGGCCACGGACTCGGCCCGCAGCGGATGCCAGGCGAACAGCGCCGCGAGCACGAGCGCGATCCAGTGCGAGGCGACGGCGCGCGCGAGCGCCGCGAACAGGAGCGCCGCGGTCAGCGCGTGCAGCACCACGGACGTGGCGTGGTGGCCGGCCGGCTGGAGTCCGAACAGGGAGCGGTCGAGCGCGTGGCTGAGCCAGGTCAGCGGGTGCCAGTTCGCGGCGTGGGCGCGGGTGAACGCGTTCTTCACCGCCTCCACCGAGAGCCCGTCGCCGATCAGCTCGTTCTCGAGCACGTAGTCCGGATCGTCGTAGTCGACGAACTCGTGTCCCAGCGCTCCCGAGAAGAGTGCGCAGGTCGCGAGGAACACGACCAGGGCCCAGGGCCAGAGCGCGTCGCCGGCCGGACGCGCGGGGTCCTCCGCTCCGGGCTCACGCATCGCGCGGTTCTCCCCGGCGCGAGCGCTCGAGCTCTCCGAGCGCCGCGTCGATCTTGCCGATCAGGTCCTTCGGTGCGTCCGGGTCGACGCGCGCGAGCTCGCGCGCCTCCAGGAGCAGCTCGCCCGCCGCGTCGCCCTCGCCCAGGGCCAGCCGCGCGAGCGCGAGCTCGTAGGCCGCGTTCGCGCGCTCCGGGGACAGCGCCCGGGCGGCGTCCAGGTGGGGGAGCGCCGCGCGCGGATTGCCCAGGAGCCGCAGGGCGAGCCCCAGGTTCAGCTGGCTCTCGAAGAAGCGCGGGTAGAACGAGACGGCGGCCTCGAAGTGCTCGCGCGCCTCCTCGAGCCTTCCGGCCTGTCCGGCCCGACGACCGAGGTTCACGTGGGCGACGTAGTTCCGCTCGGTGACCTCGAGCGCGTGGGAGAACAGCGCGTCGTCGTCTCGCCAGACCGGGACCTGACGCACGGTGAGCGCGCCGAAGAACGTCGTAAGGGCGGCGGCGAACAGGAGGAGCGGCAGCTTCAGGCCGGGTCGCTCGCGCGCGAGGCCTCCGAGGGGCCAGACCCATGCGACGTAGAGCCCGATCGTCGGCAGGTAGGCGTAGCGGTCCGCGAGCGCCTGTCCTCCGACCTGCACGACCCCGATCACCGGGACCAGCATGCCGACGAACCACAGGAGCCCGATCCCGAGCGCCGGCTGGGTGCGGCGCAGCCTCCAGGCCGTCAGCGCGAGCGCTGTCAGCCCCGCGAGCGCGAGCGCCGCCGTGGAGCCGCGCTCGAGGTCCGGCGCGACGACCGCCGGGTGCGGATAGAACACGGCGAGGTCCATCGGCCACAGCGTCTTGCCGACGTACTGCCAGACCGCGATCGCGGCATTGCCCGCGCGCGAGCCCGCCTCGATCCCTTCGTCGATGAAGCTCGTGCAGCCCCCGGCGCTCTGGGCGAGCCAGGTCAAGAGCGCCGAGGCGGCGCTGGCGGCGAACAGCGGGAGCTTCTCGCGCACCAGGACCGCCCAGCTCGCGTCCCGGGCGAGCGGCCAGCGGTCGAGGAGGAGCAGCACGCAGGGGAGCGTGACGGCCATCGGCTTCGCCGCGAGCGCGAAGACCGCGGCCAAGAGGACGGCCGCGTAGCGCAGGCGTCCGGGGCGGCGCACCCAGCGCTCGTAGAAGAGGAGCGACAGGAGGAACCAGAACGCGCACAGGACGTCCTTGCGCTCGGCGATCCAGGCCACGGACTCGACGCGCAGCGGGTGGCTCGCGAAGAACGCGCCGACGACCAGGCTGCGCCAGAAGCTCCCGGAGAGCGCCCGCAGCGCGAGGAACACGAGGGCCGCGTTCGCTCCGTGCAGCGCGACGCTGTGCAGGTGATGGCCGGCCGGGTCGTTCCCGAACAGGGAGACGTCGACCATGTGCGAGGTCCAGGCGAGCGGGTGCCAGTTGCAGGCGTAGTCGGTGCTGGTCCAGGCCCACCACAGCCCGCGCAGTCCGAGCCCGTCGGTGACGTGCTCGTTGAACCCGATGTAGGTCGCGTCGTCGTAGGACAGGAAGCCGTGCCCGCGCACGCCCAGGTAGAGCGCGCAGGAGAGAAGGAACAGGAACCCGGCCGCGAGCCAGGTCCTCGGGCCGTCGTCCCTCGCGTCGGAGGTGCGCGCCTCTCGGGGCCGGGAAGAGCTCACCGGCTCGCCGAGCTCAGTGCTCGTCGCCCCCGATGTAGCCCATGTCGCTGAGTTCCTGGAGCTGGCTCTCGTCGACCGTCACGTCCATCGCCTCGCCGGGCTTGGGCAGCGACGAGAAGTACTCCTCGAGCTTCTCCTGCATGCGCGCCGCCACGTCCGGGTGGATCGTGACCAGGTTGCGCAGCTCGTCCGGGTCCTCCTCGAGGTCGAACAACAGGTGCCGGCCGCGGTCGCCCCAGACGAACTTCCAGCGACCGTCGATCAGCGTCTTCCAGTCGCCCAGCTGACGCCACGACTTGTCGCCCATGTTCATGAACGGCAGCGGGTAGACCTCCGAGACGATCTCCGTGCGCGGCTCGTCGAACGGGCGTCCCTGCATGAGCGGCGGAAAGGGGAGCCCCAGGTCCGCCAGCAGCGTGGGCATGACGTCGACCTGCTGGACCGGCGTGTCGCGCACGCCGCGCTCGCGGTTCGGCCCCGGCTGCTTGACGATCAGCGGGATCAGGATCTCCGGCTGCGACAGGGAGTCACCGTGACCGCCCATCGGCTTGCCCTCGCCGTCGGGCTCGCCCATCAGCTCGCCGTGGTCGGACGTGAACACGATCCACATGTCCTCATACAGACCCTTGGCCTTCAGGTGGTCGAGCAGGCGCCCGAAGTGCTCGTCCGTGTACAGGATCTCCGCGTCGTAGAGGAGGTTGCGTCCCTCCCAGGTGCGCGGGTCGACGGGGCCCTGGTGCAGGCGGCTGAGGTACTTCTGCCCCGGCGTGTAGGGGCCGTGTGGGTCGTAGTAGTTGAGGAACAGGAAGAACGGCCGCTCCGCGTTCTCGTCGACGAAGGAGATCGCCTGGTTCGTGATGTCCTCGGCCGTGCGCCCGTTGAGCTCGCTCCCGTTCTGCAGCACGAAGTTGGAGTCGTCGTAGTCCTGGAAGCCCTTGTTCAGCCCGAAGACCGCCTTCATCCACGGACCGCCGATGATGCCCTTCGTCGCGTAGCCCTGGGAGGTGAGGATCTGGGCGAGCGTGATCTCGTCCTTCGCGATGGTGTTCGCGCGGTACTGGTCCCAGTTCGGGTTCCCGCGGATGCCGCCCTCCATCACGAGGTTGATCTTCCCCTCGGGGTTGTAGTGCGCACCGTGGGCCGAGGGGAACTTGCCGGTGAACAGCGACGCGTGCGAGGGCAGCGTCCAGCTGGTCACGGCGTAGGCCTTCGTGAAGCGCAGCGCGTCCTCCGCCAGCTCGTCGATGCGCGGGCTCGTCTCGCGCTCGTAGCCGTAGCAGGACAGGTGGTCGGCGCGCGTCGTGTCGAACGTGACGAGCAGGATGCTCGGTCCGTCGGCCACCGGCGTCTTGTTGCAGGCGGCGAGGAGGAGGCAGCCGAGGAGGAGAGGAGTACGCATGAGTCGATGGGGGCGGCAGCGCATGGTAGCCATGGAGCAGGGGAGATCTACGGCCGGGCCGCGCGGACGTGAGCGGGGCTCAGGGGGACTTGCGCCAGGGGAGTCCCTTTCGGTAGTTCGCCAGTCGTTCCTGCATAGGCGCTCGAGAACTGCCCTGCAGGGCCTGCACGACCTGCCGCTGCAGCTCCACGGCGCGCGCGAAGTTCCCGACCTCGGCCTGGGCCGCGGCGAGCGTGGCCAGGAGGTTCGCCTGGGGGGCGACGCGGGTCACGCGCCGGGCCAGCTCGAGGGCCCGCGCTCCGTCCCGCAGCCCGTCGTCCCGGCTGGTGGCCAGGATCCAGGCCACCGAGTCGGCGACCTCGAGCCGATCCGGCCGGGCCGTGAGCACCGCCTCCAGGTGGCCCAGGGCCTCGGCGTCCCGTCCGATCCCGGAGAGCGCGACGCCCAGGGCCGCGCGGAGCTCGAGGTCCGAGGGATCCAGGGCGTGGCCGCGCTCGAGGACCGGGGCGGCGTCCGCGGTCCTGCCGGCACCCAGGTAGAGCGTGCCCAGGTTGAAGGCGCGCGCGGCGGAGGCCGTGTCGGGTTCCTCGCCGGGCTCCGGGACCACGCCGTCGAAGAGCTCCCAGGACCTCTCCAGGTGGTGCGTGGCCGCGGCCAGGTCGCCGGCGCGCGCGCGGAGGCCGCCCAGGTTGTTGTGTGCGAGGAAGTTCCGGTCCTCGACGACGAGCGCGTGCGCCCAGAGCGTCTCCGAGTCGCGCCAGGTCGTGACCTGGTCCGCCGCGCGCCAGGCGCAGGCGACGAGCGCCAATGCACCGAGCCCCGCCGTCCAGCGTGCGCGCGGAAGCGCGAAGACCAGTCCGGCGGCCAGCCCCGCGAACGGCAGGTAGGTGTAACGATCGGCGTGCGCCTGGTAGCCCACCTGCACGAGCCCGATCACCGGGACCAGCGTGCCGAGCGTCCAGAGTACGCCGGTGACGAGGGACGGGGCGCGATCGCGCAGGCGCCAGCCCGCGCCGAGCGCGAGAAGGACCAGGAGCATGCCGATCGCGGCGGCCGGGAGCAGGGCGTCGAGCGCCTCCTCACCGCGCAGCGCGGCGTGCGGGTAGAGACAGGTGAGGTCGACCGGCCAGAGGAACTGTCGCGCGTAGGCTGTGATCGCCGCGAGGGCGTTCTCGAAGCGTACGGAGAGCGGCAGCCGGCTCAGGAGCTTCGTCGCGCCGGAGGCCTCCTGGGCCTGCATCGTGACCAGGGCGGAGCCGACCGCGAGCGCGAACCAGGGCAGCTTCTCGCGCAGCCGCGCTCCGAGGGACTCGGTCCGCTGCAGCGGCCAGCGATCGAGCACCAGGAACAGGAACGGCAGCGTGACGAGCATCGGCTTCGCCATCAGGCCGAGCGCGAGGAGCAGCGTGACGCCGAGGTAGCGCCCGCGTCCGCGGTGCTCGCTCCAGCTCGCGTAGGCCCCCAGGGCGGCGAACGCGAACAGGCCGGACAGGACGTCCTTGCGCTCGGCCACCCAGGCGACCGACTCGACGCGTAGAGGGTGCCAGGCGAACAGCGCCGCGGCGAAGAACGAGGGGATCGGCCGGCCGCTCGTGCGCAGGAGGAACACGAAGAACAGGAGCGCGGCGCCGGCGTGCAGCACGACGCTGGTGAGGTGGTGTCCCCCGGGCTCCAGGCCGAACAGCGTCACGTCCAGCATGTGCGACAGCCACGTGAGCGGGTGCCAGTTCGAGGCGTGGGTCGCGGTCCAGGCCCAGGCGAAGGACTCTCCGGTCAGCCCGCGCTGGACCATCTCGTTCGCGGTGACGTAGCGGTCGTCGTCGTAGCTGACGAACGCGTGGTCGAGGACGCCCCGGTAGATCCAGGCGATGCCCAGGAGGAGCGTCAGGCCGAGGACCGGGGCCAGCCAGCGAACGGGCTTCTCGTCTCCCGTGCGCATCACCCTTCGGGCTCCTTGCGGAACGGCCGCTGCGCGCGGTAGAGCGCGAGGCGCGCGGCGGGCCCTGCGCGGTGAGCCGGCGGGATGCGCTCGAGCGCGAGCGTCTGTTCGCGAACGGCCTCGTCCCAGCGCCCGCGCTCGGCGTAGGCGGCGGCCAGGGCCTCGCGCAGCTGCGGAGAGTCCACGTGGGGCAGGACGGCCTCGACGACGGAGCGGGCGCGGGCTCCGTCGCGGACCGCGTCGTCGGGCGAGGTCGCACGCAGCCAGGCCAGCGACTGGCCGGCCGCCAGGCGCTCGTTCGCGGGCGTGCGCTCGGACGAGAAGGAGGCCTCGAGCAGGGCGGCGGCCTCCGCGTCGCGCCCGAGGCGCGAGAGTACGATGCCGCGGAGCACGCGCGCCGCGTGCCACTCGGGCTGGGTGCCGCTGCGTGGCTCGGGCTCTCGGAGCGCGACGGCGAGCTCGCGCTCCGCCTCCGTCAGCCGCTCCCGTCCGACCAGCAGGCGGGCGAGCTGGTAGTGCACGAGCACGAGCCCCGGACGCGCCGCCACGGCCGCGCGGTACTGCGCCTCGGCGCCGTCGAGGTCGCCCTCGCCCAGCAGCAGCTCGCCGAGGTTCGCGTGCGCGACGTAGTTGCGCTCGGTCACCGCGAGCGCGCGCTCGTAGAGGTGCCGCGAGTCGCGCCAGCTGTCGAGCTGGAGCTGCAGCGGCCAGAGCAGCGCGAGCGGCCACAGCAGGCCGCAGACCGCGAACGCGGAACGCACCGGGCGTTCGCGGCTCCAGGCTTCCAGCCCGTAGACCAGGCCCAGCACCAACCCGACGCCGGGCAGGTAGGTGTAGCGATCCGCGTGGGACTGCATCCCGACCTGCACGAGCCCGAGCACCGGGACCAGCGTGCCGCCGAACCACAGCCAGCCGATCCACAGGGCCGGCAGCCGGTGGCGCAGGCGGAATCCGAGGCCGGTCGCGACCAGGATCGCGGCGAAGGCGGCCAGTGCCGTGGGGGTCCAGGCGGCCGAGAGGGAGCCGGCGTCCTCGCCCGCGAGCATCGCCGGATGCGGATAGAAC
>CAZDYS010000139.1:0-8854 GCA_964509445.1 uncultured Planctomycetaceae bacterium | reverse complement strand
ACCCGCGTACCGTGCGCTCGCGAGCGAACGCAACGCCTCGACGGTCTCGCGCAGCCCGTCCTCTCCCTCCCCGGGCCAGAGCGCATCGATCCACGCACCGTAGTCCGCGGCGGAGCCCTCGCTGGGCTGCATGTCGCCGAGGTTCACGTCGCTGCCGCGGAACGTGCGCAGCAGCGCTTCGCCGCTCTCGGCGTCGAGGCAGCGCTCGCGCAGGTCGGCGAGTCGCTGCCACAGCGGCTCCGACTTCTCGAGGTTGCCCTCCCCGAGCTCCTTCTCGAGGGTCGCGCGGTGACGCTCGACGAGCAGGGCGAACGGAAAGCGGCGGTGCTGTCCCGCATCGCTGCTCGGCCACAGGCAGCCCTGGATCGGAGCGCGTTCGCTCCAGCCGAAAAAGCGCACCGGTCGCGCGAGCTCGAGCGTCTCGTCCCCCTCGCGCGCGGTCCCGAACGTGCCGTCGAGCCAGTCCCGGAACGCCTGCGCGGCCGCGTCGCCGCAGCCGATGCGCAGATAGTCGCGGGCCACCGGGAGCTTGCCGTAGAGCTGCAGGCTCGGGACCTCGGACGACCGCAGGAACGGGAACTTCAACGGAGACTCAGGGGAGGATCTTCGGGCGCGGAGGCAGAGGCTTCTCGAACTCGATACGCATCTTGGCGAAGCGGTTCTCCGGGTTCGGAGGCTTGATGGAGACCTCGTAGACCGTCGGTTCGTCCGGCGCGGTCCCCTGCCAGGCCAAGAGCAGCGGCGCGAGGCAGGACGGGATCTCGAAGCGCACGTTGAAGCGATCCTCCGTGCTGGCCTTGCCATAGCGGGCCTCGTCGGACCACAGGAACTCGAGCACGCGTCCCTCCTCCGAGCCCAGGCTCCAGTCCTGGATCTCGATCGTGCTCATCCTCCGGCCGACGTTGTGCTTCGTCGCGGAGGGTCCGTTCGGCAGGTCCGAGAGCCAGAAGTGCTGGCGGAACTCGCCGTCCCAGAGACCGGCCGTGTCGAAGACCGGCTCGACCTCCACGTTGAGCTTGATCTCGTCGAAGCGATTGGCCTCGCCCATGGACTGCCGGAAGAACCGGTCGAGCCCGCGCAGGAAGTAGTGCAGGCCCATCTCGGCGCCCTCGACCTCGCCCCCCTCGGGGAACAGGTGCTGGTCCACCCCGTCGTCCTCGCCCTTGCTGTCGACGAGCTGGAACGCGTGGCGCAGCTCGAAGAAGGCGCCGCCGTCCCGGAAGAACGAGCGCAGGCCGCGCGCCACGTCCGTGCTCCGGAGCTCCTCCCCATCGGGACGCCAGTCGAGCACCTGGTAGAAGTCCTCGTCCTTCACGGTGTCCACCAGGGCGTCGAGGTACTCCTTGCGAAGCTCGTCCTCCACGGCGCGCTGGAACTCGGCCCGGGCGTAGCGAACCATCTGGATCCCCGCGTTCGGCGAGGGCAGGGAGGTCGGTTCCTCGCGGAACACCGTGACGTAGATCTCCGCGAGTCGCTCCCCGCGCTTGCGACCGTCGATCCCGAGGTCGCGCAGCTTCGGGAGGTCGTACTGGAGGAAGTCCACGTACTCGCTCTCGGTGTCCACCTCGGAGACCGAGGTCGGGACGCGCCACTGGTCGAGGTCCGTGAGCTCGGTCGCCGTCTGCGGGAACTTCAAAGGCTCCAGGAGCGCCATCGCCGAGGCCATCTCGGACGCGATGCTGTTCACCTGCTCGAGGTCGCGGGACTCCTCGATGCGCCGCTGGATCTCGGTCTCGCCGAGCTGTCGGATGGCGTTCCGCGTGGAGCTCTCGAGCGAGCCCTCCAGCACGGAGGGCGTCCAGATCTTCTTCACCTCGTCCCGCATCTGGACCAGCCGCTGCGCGAACATCTCGTCCACGCGCCGCCCCCAGTTGTCGACGATCCGGTCGCGCAGGAGGTCGGTGTCCTTGAGACCCGACATCTTCGCCGCCATCTCGTTGAGCTCGAGGACCGTCTGCTTGGTGGCCTGCAGTCCCTTGGTGCCCTCGCGCCGCCAGCGATCGGTGAGCTCCGTCCCCTGCTTCTCGAACAGGTTGCGGCCGACGGTTCGCGACGTGCGCAGCACGTCGGTCAGGGGCTCCAGGTCGGTGCGCCTCGAGCTCTCGACGTCCGCGAGGATCCGCAGCGCGTCCCAGGACTCCTCGGCGAAGTTGCCGCTCTCGGGCAGCGCGGGCATCCAGCGGGTCGTGCGCCCGGCGCGCGAGAGGTGGTCGACCAGGAGCTGCTCGATCTTGGTCAGCCAGGTCTGCAGGTCGTAGCGGCCGCCGTAGTCGCGCTTGCGCGGCGAGATCTCCAGCGTCACCTCGTCGACCGCGGTGTGCAGGTCGAGCAGCGCCTTCACCAGCAGCATCGACACCGTGTTCTCGTCCGGCTCGTCCCAGGTCGCGGCCTCCGGCGGCACCAGGTGCCGCAGCGCGTCGTCCTGGGTCTCGATGGTGATCAGGAAGCGCTCGGACGTGTCGAGCAGCATCCGGTGGAACACGTCGTACTGGCGGCTCGTGGAGCCGACCTCCTTCAGCTTCCCCTTCGTCAGCGTCCAGATCTTCTCGCCGAGATCGACGTAGTCGTGCGGATCGTGGCTCGGCCCGATCGGCAGCGCGTTCTCGCAGATCGTGCTGAGGCCGGCCGGATCGTCGAGCGAGTCCTCGGGTCCGCGTCCCTTGAGCGGAATCTCCGAGTTCAGCGTCGAGAGCGCCGTGTTGAAGATGTTGAACAGCTCGATGCCGGCCTCGGAGCCACCGGCGTTGATCCCCCACTTCTGCAGCTCGCTGTCGTCCAGGTTGTCCGTGAACTTGCGAATGCACCAGTCGCGGAACGGGTCGCGCGAGTCCCAGTTCTCCTTCGCGCCTTCGTTCAGGAAGCGCGCGAGCGGCAGGCGCACCGAGCTGGAGAGTCGCTGCAGCTCCCCGACGACCTTGTTGTACTTGACGACCGTGATGCCGTCCTTCGAGTCCGTCAGCGTCGGCTGGATCCCGCGCATCGTGGTCAGCGCGCCGCGGAACCGGTGGGCCGGCTCGATCGCGTCCGCGGGCCCGGTCAAGAGGTTCTGGGACACGAGGATCTCGCGCGCCTCGGTCGCCGCGAACCAGGCCATCATGTAGCCGAGCTCCTTGGCCGGACGCAGCGCCTGGGAGTTCCAGCAGTCCTCGAGCAACGCCAGGGAGCGGTCCACGAGTCCCCGCATCCCGTCCCCCGAGAGTCCCTTCTCGACGACCATCGACTCCGTCTCGCCGAGGTCGCGGCGAATCGTGAACGCCTCGCGGGCGTTGAGCTCCTGGTCCGGGTACGGACTGGCGACCGCGAGCAGCTCGTCCTCGACCGCCTGGGACGCGTAGTCCTCCTCGTCGGAGATCAGCCGGACGAGCGCCTTGCAGTCGGCGACGAGCCGGTCGAAACGCCGGCCGGCGCTCTTCCCGGGGCTGGGGTCCTCGAAGTCGAGGTCGTCCTGGAGCTGTTCGAGGTCCTTGCGAATCACGCTCGCCACCTCCTGGCGGAGCGCCGGGAGGAACTCGGTGTCGAAGACGTGCCGGTAGACGCGCTCGAAGTGCGGCTGCGGACCGTCGGTGATCTTCTCGGCGACGACCTCGTCCTGATCGATCGCCTCGCGCAACAGGTGCAGCGTCGTCAGGCAGTCGCGGACCCCCGGGTCCTCCTGGCTGCGGAGCCCGTCCACCGACTCCATCGCGACGGTGAACGCGTTCTGGATCGACTCCTCGCGCGGCTTCATCACGTAGAAGAACGCGAAGGCGATCGCCGCCAGGGCGAGCACGCTCGAGATGCCGTAGGCCACGCGGGACGCCTTCTGGGTCTGCTCCAGCCGCCCCTGCGTCGGACGGACGAGCCCGCGCTCGCCGAAGATCCGGTGCCGGATCAGGTCCTTGATGAAGTAGGCCTTCTGCTTGTTGAACAGAGCCTGCAGGTCGCGCCGGTCCGCCTCTCCGGTCTTGCCGAACAGGTCGTTGCAGACGTTCGCGATCGGCACCCCGGTCTGCAGGCCGCTCGTCAGGTACATCCCGCGGAAGGTGACCCGGTCCGTCAGGTTCGTCGCGGTGAAGATGCGGCTGAGGTAGGTCTCGAGGTTCTCCCGCATGCCCTCGAGCTCGTGCGGGAACGCGAACAGCCGGTCGATCTCGGGCAGGGCCTCCGGCAGGTGCGCTCCGGCGGCCATGTGCGACCGCAGCACGCGCGCGCGCCGGACGAACTCGGTGAACCCGTTGCTCGCCTCGGTGAGGTCGAAGGGCGCGTCGACCTTGTCCGCGGGGCGCGACCAGCCGAACATCTGGTGCCGCCGCTCGACGTCCAGCCGGTGAACGCTCTCGGCGAACCCGAAGATCTGGTCGCCCTTGGTGAGGACGAGATAGACCGGCAGGAGGGCCTGCAGCTCGGCCGTCAACATCGCCAGCCCGGACTGCAGCTTGGTCGCCTTCGCGCGGCACTCCTCGACCGTGTCCGTCAGCAGGCTGTCGCAGGGGATCACGAGGATCACGCCGTTCGCCGGGCAGAGCGGCCGGAACTCCGAGAGGAGCTTCAGGAAGGCCTGGAACTCGAGCTTGTCGGCGGCCCCTCCCTCGTGCGTGAACAGGCGGCCGGCCATGTCGAGGATCACGGCCTCCTCGGTGAACCACCAGTCGCAGCCACGCGTACCGCCGACGCCCGAGAGCCGGCTCTGGCCGAACGGGAAGTGCAGGTCGGAGTTGTGCAGCAGCACGCTCTTGCCCGACTGCGGCTCGCCGACCAGCAGGTAGAACGGCAGCTCGTAGCGGTCGATGCCCTGCTTCTCGAGCTCCTCGACCCAGGTCCCCCACTCGCGGCGCCGGTCCTCGATGCCCTCCTTGGCGGCGACCCCTTCGTCGAACTCCTTGCGCTTGCGCTTGCGCCAGGCCTTCGTCCCGAAGTAGATCGCGAGCCACAGGATCCCCACGGCGAGGATCGAGTAGAGCAACGGCATCATCAGCGCCGCGCCGTGATCCTCCCGGGTCATCGCGAGGATCGCGATGCCGAGCGCGAGCAGGACGATCGCGGCGACGACGATCCGGCGGGTCCCGGTCGCGAAGAGCTGCTTGAGTGACCTCACGGCGCCTTACCTCCTCCAGTGCCGCAGCACTCTCATTCCTCGGATGCCTCGATGGTCTTGTCCGCCCAGCCCTCGACGTCCGAGTTCTTGAACTCGTCCGCCCCTTCCGCCGCCAGGATCGCGAACAGGACCGCGCCGAGCGCGATGGCCGCCAGGCGGAGCACTCCCACCGTCGGCAGCTTCATGGTCCGCAGGTCCGCGTTGCGATCGTAGGACTCGGGCGTCAGGTGCCCCCCCATGGCGCCGGGCAGGCGCGACTTCTCGAACAGGCGCACGCGCGTGCGCTCGAGCTCCCGTCGCTCCCCGAGCAGCTCGCCCTGGAAGCCGAGGCTCATGCACATGAACAGGACCTCCGCGAGCTGCGGGGCGTCCTGTCCGGGGTCGTCGATCACGTCGCGCGCGATCTCGTAGAACTTCGAGCCGCCCTCGAACGAGTTGAAGTAGTGGGACTCGAGCAGCTGCATCGACCAGGACGCGCGGTGCTGCCAGGAGGACTGCAGGACGACCTGGTCCGCGGTCACCACCAGCGCGTACCAGACGCGCTCGAACTTGCGCAGCAGGTCGGGGTCCTCCTCACAGCTGTTCCCCAGGAACTCGATCCCTCCCTGGAGCGCCTCGTGGAGCCCCGCGACGTCGAGGTCGGAGGTCTCCGCGTTGCGCCGGAACGTGGTCAGGTACAGGAAGAACGGAGCGCAGGCCTCCCCGAGCGTCTTGCCGTACTCGGCCATCGGTCACCTCCCCCTCAATCCGGGAACTCGACGAACAACTGGAACGAGATCTCGTCGGGGCTGATCGCGCTCAGCACCACGGCGCTGCGCGACTTCAGGATCCCCAGCCATGCCTCACGCCCCTCGCCTTCCACCTCGACGGCGAAGTAGTGCATGTTCTCCATCTTGGGGAACGAGAGCGGGGCGATGCGCTCCTGACGCAGCTCGATCCCGGGCATCACGCCCTGCAGGACGCGCTCGATGTCGCCCTCCGGGAGCAGCTTCACGCCGCTCGTGACCATCTTGCCGACCGTGTCCGCGTCCTCGGCCATCTCCACCGCCAGGTGGAACAGCGCGGTCCGTCCGACCCAGTCGGCCGGCACGTCGGCGCGGAACAGCCCGGGCCGCTTCGCGTCCGGCTCGAAGCGCGTCGAGTCGTAGGGCGCGGCGACCTCGGCGACCAGGAGGCCGTCGACGGCGTCGATCGCGGCGCGCAGGGGCGCGTCCAGGTTCGCGTGGTCGTAGGCCGGCAGGTCGGGGACCGTGCGCCCGGAGCCGAACACCGCCAGGAAGCCCGCGCACTGCAGCAGCCCGCGGTGGACGTCGAACGGGTGCAGCTCGCCCTGGCCCGCGAGGGAGTGCAGCACGGCCACGCACTGGTTGACCGCCTGGAGCTTGAAGATCCCCTGCACGTCCGTGCCGCGGTCGACGCTGCCGAGGCGCGCGACGTCGGGCATCCGGGCCGCGAGGTCCCGGGCCTGCGAGCGCGCCTTGTCGAGCAGGCGCGCGAGCTCGGAGACGAGCACGGGCGAGGCACCCGCTCGCAGCACGGTCGGGAGGAAGCTCGAGGACAGGACCGAGCGCGCCTCCGGAGACCCGACGCGCCCGAGCCGGGCGATGCGCACGGTGTCGAAGCCGGAGCGATCCTCGTCGCCGAAGAACAGGTGCGCGTTGAGCTGGCGGAACTCCATCTCGCGTCGCCCGTCCCGATCGTTCTCGTCGGGGATCTCCTCGCGCTGCACGCGGTAGCGCGTGGAGGCTCCCTCCTCGCCGGTCTGGGCCACGCCGACCTTCGCCGCCGGGACCCCGAGGTACACGTCGAGGGTGGGGCCCGTGAAGTGCTCCGCGAACTCCCGCTGCTCGACGTGCGCAGTCGAGGGGAACACGCCCTGGGAGCCGTCGCGGAAGACCACGGTGGCCGTCTTCACCTGGAACAGGTCCTCGGCCAGCGCGTCCTCGTCGACGGTCAGCTCGAGCACGCCCCAGTCCCCCACCAGCCCAAAGCCGGCCGACAGGCTCAGACGGGCGTGCACCTCTCGGGAGAACGCCTGGAAGTGCTGCGGGTAGAGGAACATGCCCTCGCGCCACAGCACGCTCGGTTGGACCCGCGCCGGCATCTAGTTCCGGAGGATGATGTCGCTGGCGCTGACGTCGACGAGCTGACGCTTCAGGGACTGCAGGTCGCCGTTCTCGATGACCTGCAGCTCCTCGCCGTTCCGGGTGATCACGTAGACGAGCACGTTGAACGAGTCGGTCTCGAGCACCGACTCGGGGACCTTCACCTCGATCGTGTCGCGGTCCAGGGAGATCGTGACACTGCGGTTCGTCCCGCCGCCGTCCTTCCAGTCCCAGTGATCGCCGATGCCCTGCTGCGAGTCGATCGGGTGGTAGTAGGCCCAACCGTGGAAGTCGTTGAGCATGTCGTCCTGGATCAGCTCCTGCCAGCGGCTGGGAACGGAGGCAGGCTGGCTGACCAGCGACTGGCGCCCCACCAGGACGTAGATCGAGCTGACCTCCCCGACGAGCGAGCCGATCGGCTTGATGTCCAGACGGTAGCTCTTGGGCCAGAACGGGATCGACTGACAGCCCGATCCCACGACCATGACCAGCGCGAGCCCGACGCAGGCCAGTCCCCTCCAGACACCCTGAGCGATCCGCATGTTCTCGCCTTCCCTCTTCGTTGTGGCGACTCCCGGCAGACGACGCTGCAACCGGGTCCTCTTCCGGCCGGAGGCTATCAGGAGCGCTTCCAAGCGTCCACCCGAGGCGAGGCCTTTCCCGGGGGCGGCGGAGCGGCCTGCGGAGGCGTCTTCATGCCGTGCGCGGTGGCCTCGTTCAGGAGCTTCTGCGCCTGCTCGCGCGCGTGCTCCTCGATGCGTTCGTCGATCGTCTCGGGGGTGAGACGCTTGAGGTACTCCTGCGCGCGTCGCCACAGCTCGCCGCCGGCGAGCATCGGGACCTTGGCGAACGCCGGCAGCGGTGCGCTGCCGGTCAGGCCGGTCTCCGACAGGTCTTCGCGCAACGACCTTGCGAACAACACCGCTCCCTTGCGGTGGGCGCCGATCGCCGCGACCAGCCAGCGACCGAGGGTTTCCAGGTACTCCACCAGGGCGTAGCGCGCGCGCTCGTTGTTCGCGTCCGCGAGCAGGTCGCCCACCAGGCCGCGGTAGCTCCCGACGGTGTCCGGCAGCATCGTCTGGTCGAGGCGATAGAGCTGGATCAGGTCGCCGGCCACGCGCGTGATGACGCGCTCCATCTGGCGCAGGAGCCGCACGCTCTCGACCACGAGGAACTCGTCCACCGGGCCACCGGTCGGTCGCTTCAGCCCGTCCACGTCCTGGTCGACCAGCGTGGAGAACACCGCGACCGCGTCGAAGCCCGAGGTGCTCGCCACCACGCGCTCCTGAGGCGCCGCGACGGGCTCCGGAGCCGCCGCCGTCGAGGGAGCGACCGCGACCTCCCGGTTCGAGAGCTCGGTCTCGAGCGCGGTGATGCGCAGCCGCGCCTCCATCAGCTCCTGCAGCGTCTTCGTGTCCCGGGCCCCGGCCTCCTCGCCGCCGGCCTCGTCGAGCTTGCGCCGCAGCTCGGCGTTCTCCGCCTGCAGCTTGAAGAACAGGTCCGAGGCGTTCGCTCCCTCCGGCGGCGGCGCCTGGGCGAGGCGCCCTTCCAGCTCGGCGGCCTTCGCGCGCAGGTCCGCGACCTCCGCGCGGCTGGCCTCGAGCGCCTGCTGCAGCTCGCGCGCGTCCGGCGGCACGACGTTGCCGGCCTGGAGCGCCTCGAGCTCCTGACGGAG
>CAZDYS010000138.1:0-8861 GCA_964509445.1 uncultured Planctomycetaceae bacterium | reverse complement strand
GCCGGAGAGCCGCAGGGCCTTGGGCGTGCTGCCGCCGGACTGGTCGAGGGCGGCGATGAAGCCGTCGGCGGAGGAGACTTTCTGGAGCATCTGGTCGTTCATCGGAGGATTCCTGGGGGTTCTCGGCGGGGGTGCGAGCCGAGGGAGGAGGGGTGGAACGGAGGCCGGGATTGGACTCCGGCCCGCTGCCAAAGGCAACCCGGGAAACGCCGTTCCTGGCGGCCTCGCGCCCTCTGAGGCTCGTTTCTGGACCGCGGCCCCTACGCGACGAGGGCGCGGAGCCGGATCTCGGCACCGCGCCCTCGCGCTGTCGTCCCGGAGGGACGGCTACTCGGCGGACTTCATCTTGGCCACCAGCTCCTTGGCGACCGCCGTCGCCGCGTGGCCGTCGTGGCCGCGGTAGCGGATGCGACGTTCCGCGTCGAGGATCACGATGGTGGGCCAGCCCTCGACCATCCAGTCCTCGGAGAAGTCCGCGCGGCCCTCGCCGGAGTTCTGGAAGCTGCGCCAGTTCAGCTCCTTCTCCTGCACGGCCTTGCGAGCGCTCTCCAGGTCGTCACTGTTGACGCCGATGAGCGCGAAGGGTTCGTCCTGCATTTCGACAACGAGCGACCGCTCGTGCGGGTACATGGCCCGGCAGGGCGGTCACCAGTCTCCCCAGAAGTCGAGGAAGATCACCTTGCCGGAGTAGTCCGACAGCTGGAACTCGGTGCCGTCGAGGTCGAGGCCCACGATGTCCGGAGCCACCATCCCGATCGCGAACTTCGACGCGATCTGGAGCTTGCTCTCGATCTGCTGGCGCAGTCCGGCGTCCTTCGTGGAGGCCGCCAGGTCCTCCAGCGCGTTCTTCGCCTCCTCGAAGCGCTTCTCGGTGTACTCGAGCGAGCCGAGCGGACCGGAGTGCAGCGCGAAACCCGCCATGTCGCGGATGCGCTCGATCGGACTCTTGGCCGCGACGTTCGCCAGCTCCTCGTCGATGTCCTCGAAGAGCTCACCGACGAAGCCCATCAGCTGGGCGAGCGGCTCGAGCTGCTCGCTCTCCGCGTGCTTCAGGCAGAGCGTGGAGAAGGACTTCTGGGCCTCCTCGGGCGCGCCGCTGATCGCGTTCTGCACGATCCAGATGTGGAACGGGACCGCGTCCTCGGTGCCCGCGTAGTCCGCCGCCGCCGTCCGGAACTGCGGGATCAGGTCGACGATGGGGGAGGTCGCCCAGGGGTTCTCGGGGAGCTCTTCGCCGGCCTCCTGCTTGGCGCGGATCTCCGCGTACCAGCTGGTCATGGCCTCTTCGGCCTGGGCCGCGAGCGCGTCGTAGCGCTCCTTCGCGGTCTGGGCCGGGGCTTCGTCTTGGGTCTCCGCCTGGGGGGGCAGCGGCGCCGGAGCGACCGCGAGCCATCCCAACAGGTGGAGAGGGGAGAGGAGGATCATGAAGGGATCTCCTAGGGGGTCTGGGGAGGCGCGGTCCGCGGCGCGGCCCGACGCAAGGGGTAGATGCTAGCGGACGGCGAGCCGTCCCAGCGAAGGTTCGAGAACGCCTGTTTCGCCTCGAGGAGGGCCCTTCGCTCGCGTCCATGGTGCGTGACGGCGGAAACAGCGCCAAGGTGCCCCGGAAGCGAGAAACAATGCCCGCAACACCTGCGTAAGGGGGGGCCGACGCCGCGACGAGGCACCGCCCGGCGCATCGTTCCGGTACCCTGGCGTCGGACCCCCGTCACCCAGCCACCCGCCACCCATGCTCCTGACCTGGCTCGCCCCGCTCGTCCTTCTCGCTCCCGACACCCAAGAACAGCCGGCGTCTCCCGCTCCCGTCGCCCTGGAGGAGGTCGCCGCGGTCGGCGTCCAGCGCCTGGACGGCACCGAGGTCCCGCTGGCCGAGCTGGTGGGGGACGGCCCGCTGGTCCTGACCTGGACCGGGGTCGGCTGCCCGATCTCCGGCAAGCTCGCGCCGCGCCTGCAGCGGCTCGCCGAGCGTTTCGCGGCCCAGGACGTCTCCTTCGTCGGGGTCAACGCGAACCCGCAGGACACCCTCGCCAAGATGGCGAAGGAGGTCGAGGAGCTCGGCCTCTCCTTCCCCGTCGTGCGCGACTTCCGCCAGGCGCTGACGCGTCGTCTCGGCGCCCGCACGACGACGGAGGTCTTCCTCTTCGATGAGGAGGGCGTACTGGCCTACCGCGGAGCGGTCGACGACCAGTACGCGGTGGGGGCCGCGAAGCCCGCGCCGACCAAGGACTACCTGGTCGAGGCGATCGAGGCGGTCCTGGCGGGCGAGCGACCGGCGAGGGAGGAGACCGAGGCCCCGGGCTGCCTGTTGACCGTGCTCCCCGAGGAGGAGCTCCCCGAGGCGGTCACCTGGTCGCGCGACATCGCGCCGATCGTGCAGCAGAACTGCGAGACCTGTCACCGCCCCGGCCAGGTGGGCCCGTTCGCGCTGCAGACCTACGACGAGGCCAAGGGCTGGGCGCGGATGATCGCCTCGGTCGTGAAGGAGCGCCGGATGCCGCCCTGGAACGCGACGCCGGAGTTCGACGGGCACTTCGTGAACGAGCGACGCCTGACGAACAAGGAGCGCGACAAGATCCTCAAGTGGGTCGCCGACGGCATGCCGCGCGGCAACCCGGACGAGGACCCGAAGCCGCTCGTGCACAAGGACGGCTGGCGCATCGGGCAGCCGGACGCCGTCGTGCAGCCCACGCACTGGATGCACGACAACCAGCCGCTCCCCGAGACCGGCTACGCCGTCGAGCGCGAGGGCACGATCGACTACCGCTACTTCGTGGCCGAGACGAACTTCCCGGAGGACCGCTGGATCCGGGCCATGGAGATCCTCCCGGGCGAGCCGGACGTCGTGCACCACGTGGTCGTCGGCGTTTGGGACAAGTCCAAGGGAGGCTTCCGTGAGGACGACCTGCTCGGATACCTCGCCGTCGCGGTGCCCGGAGACACGCCCTCCATCTTCCCGGACGGCTACGCGAAGCTGCTCCCGAAAGGCGCGACGCTGGTGTTCCAGATGCACTACACGCCAAACGGCAAGGAGCGCCACGACGTGACGCGTCTCGGCATGGTCTTCGCCGAGGAGCCGCCGATCTTCGAGGTGCGCTCCGAGGCCATGATCGACACCAGCATCCGGATCCCGGCCGGGGCCGATCACCACGAGGTCCGGGGCTCGATCCAGTTCGAGGAGGAGACCGGCCTGCTCTCCCTCTTCCCGCACATGCACATGCGGGGCAAGGACTTCCGCTACGTGCTGCACTACCCCGACGGCGAGACGGAGGAGCTCCTGTCCGTCGACTACGACTTCAACTGGCAGGAGTCCTACATCTACGAGGATCCCAAGCTGATCCCCGCCGGCGCTCGGATCGAGTGCATCGCGCACTTCGACAACTCCGACGCGAACCCCAACAACCCGGACCCGAACCAGGTCGTTTACTGGGGGGACCAGAGCTGGCAGGAGATGTTCGTCGGGTACTGGGACCGCGTCGTCCCGCTCGACCTCTAGTCGTCGTTCGCTTCCGCGAACCACCCCGTGTAGGCTTCTCGCACCGGGCCGACCGGCCCACCTCGATTCCGACTCGAACCGAATCCTAAGACCATGAAGCTTCGTTTGGCCTTCCTTGGTGTCCTGTCCCTGTTCGCCCTCGGAGCCTGCGGCGGCGAAGAAGCGCCCGCCGCGGACAACGCCGTGGATCAAGCGGAAGACGCCGCGAACGATGCGGCGGAAGCTGCCGCCGATCACGCGGACGACGGCCACGACGACCACTAGCGCCCTCGCGCGTCGCGCCCGCCTCCCCAGGGAGGCGGAGCGCCCGGACAAGAAGACGCCTCCCGGCCATCGCCGGGGGGCGTCTCTTCGTTTGCCAGAGTGTTTCCGCGGGCGGCCGATCCTCGCTCGATCGGGCAGGAACGCGGAACTCGCGCTAGCATGACGATCGTCCCGAACACTCTCGCCCCAACCCCCCTGGAGGAAATCGATGTCCCACGCGTCTCTCGTACGGTCCCTTTGCGCCTCGACGGCGGCGCTGGCTCTGGCCAGCTCGCTGGCGGCGCAGGACCTGAAGCCGCTCACCCGGTCGGCGACCAACGTCGACCCCGTTCCGACCGATCGCGTGCTCTCGATCGAGCAACTCGACTCCGAGCTGTTCGCGCCGCTCGACATGGCCGTGATCCAGGCCGAGGACGCGCAGCGTGAGAGCACCGGGCAGCCGCCCCGCTACGCGATCCCGCACCAGGTGTCGATCGATCCCAGCAAGCGCGGCGTCTGGGAGGCCGCGGACAGTCGCACCGCCGTCTGGCGTCTGCGCGTCCAGGCCGTGGGAGCGCACTCGCTGAACTTCGGTTTCGGTCGGTTCCACGCTCCGGCGGCCAGCCGTCTCCTGATCTACGACGCGCACGATCCCTCGCGCACGATTCGCCCGTTCTACGCGTCCGACAACGACGCGCACGGCGAGCTGTGGACGCCGCCGATCACCACTGACGACGCGATCATCGAGCTGCTCGTGGACGTCGACCAGATCGACGAGCTCGAGCTGGAGCTCACCCACATCGGGCAGGGCTACCGCTACTTCGCGCCGGGCCCGGTCCGTCGTCTGTCCGGCAGCTGCAACGTCGACGTCGTCTGCCCCGAGGGGGACGCGTGGCGGAGCGAAATCGGCGCCGTGGCGGCCTACTCGACCGGCGGCTCGATCTTCTGCACCGGGTTCATGGTCAACAACACCGCGGAGGACGGGACGCCGCTGTTCATGACGGCGGACCACTGCGGGATCAGCTCCGCAAACGCGCCGTCTCTCGTCGTGTTCTGGAACTTCGAGAACTCGACCTGCCGACCGGTCGGCGCCAGCGGTGGCCTCGGAGACGGCCCCCTGACGAACTTCAACACCGGCGCCACCTGGCTCGCCGGCTATGCGCCGTCCGACTTCACGCTCGTGCAGCTCGACGACGATCCGGACCCGTCCTTCGGCGTGACCTACGCCGGCTGGGACCGCGGCACGGGGGACCACCCGGCGGCCATCGCGATCCACCACCCGGACGGGGAGGAGAAGCGCATCAGCTTCGAGGACCAGGCGACCGCGACGTCCTCCTACCTCGGCACCTCCGTTCCCGGGGACGGCACGCACGTCTGGGTCGAGGACTGGGACCTCGGTACGACCGAGCCCGGCTCCAGTGGCTCGCCGCTGTTCAGCCCGGACCAGCGCGTGATCGGTCAGCTCCACGGTGGCTTCGCCGCCTGCGGCAACGACGACGCCGACTGGTACGGTCGCTTCGACGTGTCCTGGACCGGAGGCGGCACGCCCTCCACGCGTCTCTCCGACTGGCTCGATCCGATCGGCTCCGGGGACATGACCGTCGACACGCTCGGGGGCATCGACTTCCGCGTCTCGCCCGGCGCCTCTCTCGCGGCCTCCGGCCTGGCGGGCGGCCCGTTCAGCCCGAACTCGATCACCTACACGATCCAGAACAGCGGGGACACGCCGCTCGACTACTCGGTCACGAACGGAGAAGCCTGGGTGGAGGTCAGCAACGCCTCGGGCACCGTGGCCGCCGACGACAGCGTCGACGTCACCGTGTCGCTCACTTCGGTGGCGGAATCCCTGGGGAACGGCTCCTACTCCGACACGATCGTGATCACGAACGAGACGGACGGCATGGGCTCGACCCAGCGCACCGTCTCGCTGGACATCGGTCGCCTGATCGTCGGTTCGGGAGACACGCCCATCGCGATTCCGGACGGCGACAACACGTCCTCGTCCCCGGGCACGATCTCGAGCATCATCTCGCCGGTGATCACGGGGTCGGTCACCGACGTCGACGTCGGGATCGAGCTCTCGCACACCTACGTGGGGGACATCTGCGCGACGCTCAGCCACGGCGGCACCACCGTCGACCTGCTCCTGCGCGTCGGTGACGGAGTGCTCACCTGCCACTACGGTTCGCCCTTCGGCTGCAGCTCCTCCAACATGAGCGTGGTGCTGGACGACGAGGCCACCGGAGACGTCGAGAGCGCCTGTGCTCCGAACGGCCGCCTGCAGCCCTCCAACCCGCTCTCCGTCTTCGACGGCATGGCGGCGGAAGGGGACTGGGAGCTCGTCATCACCGACAACGCCGGCGCGGACACCGGTTCGCTGACCAGCTGGTCGCTGGAGCTCGTCGTGGAGGACGACTCGCGCGTCGAGCTCGTGCTGCCGCCGACGCCGCTCGCCCCGGGGATGGGCCGCCGCAAGTAGGCGAGGAACGTCTCCCCAAGAGAGCGGGGGCGCGTCGGTCGAACCGACGCGCCCCCGCTTCACGTAGGGAAGGGAGCGAGCGCTACTTCTTCACGCCCGTACCCGGAGTCAGCTGGCTGGAGCTCTGCAGCGCCGCGCCGACGTTGCAGACGAAGCCGTTGCTCCCCAGGACGTAGACGTCGTCCACGGCCCACCACCACTCGTAGAGCGCGTCGTAGTAGTGGAAGCGGATCTGCACGTCGGACTGACCGGCAGCGTAGGCCGTGATGTCGAGCTCGACCGTGCCGCTGGCGCTGGCGCCGGAGTAGTTGGCGATGGTCTCCCAGCTCCCGCGCGTCGCGCTGGAGCGGATGTCGACGTCGCACTGCTCGTCCTGCCCGCCGCTGTACCAGCGGAAGTCGTGGGTGAACTGCAGGTACACGCCCTCCGCGTCCTCGACGGAGATCACCGGGCTGACCAGCTCCTCGTCCATCGCGTTCGTGGTGCCGTGCTCGTCCGAGTCGACGATGAAGTACGGCGCCGTGAGCGGAAGGACCCGGGCACCGGGGTTCGTGGTGGTCCAGGTCTGGGCCACGCCCGCGCCGGCTCCTCCGTCCACCACGGACCAGCCGAGCGTGTTCTCGAAGCCCGCGTAGAGCTCCGTCTCCACCGGCTCGGAGCCGACCAGCATGCTGACGTAGTCCGTCGAGTCGTTGAACAGCCCGGTCCCGGTGGCCTGGATGTTCACCATGTCCAGCGCGAGGCTCGAGCCGCAGGGAGCGTTGCCCTTGATCTTGAACCGGACCGACAGCGACGAGGCCGCCGAGGCTCCGCCGGCCACGTTCCCGAACATCGCGGACGAGTCGAGCATCTTGACGTAGGGCGCCGAGGCGAGGCTCGGGATCACCTCCGCGGTGACACCGGTGGCGTCCGCGAAGCAGGCGGTGTTGCGGACCGACGGGAAGAACTCGTAGATCTCGCCCGGATCGAAGACGCCGTCGCCGTTACCGCGGATCTCGGTCATCGCCGAGCCCTCGGAGGCGACCAGGCCGACGGCCGGGGTGCACAGGAACGAGGCGATCTCGGGGTAGATGTCCGACATCAGCATGCCGCGGTTGCCCGTGCCCGGCGTCGTGCAGCCGCCGCAGTGGTGCAGACCGATCAGCATGTCGTCCGACTCACGGAAGAGCGGCGAGCCCGAGCTCCCTCCCTCCGTGTCGAGCGTCGTGTAGTAGCGCAGGACCGTTCCGTCCGCGTCCACGTCCGGGCCGCTGCCGTGCGTGATCTCGTGCGGGCGCCCGGCCGGGTGCTGGATGATGTAGATCGCTTCCCCGTCGGTGATCGGAGTCGGGTCCGCGTTGACGAAGCCGTAGGTCGACGCCGGGTCTCCGATCACGCTGCAGAGCGCGTAGTCGAGGTTGCTGAGCGTGGACTCGCAGTTGTTGTCGAACGGGCTGCTGGCCACGACCTCGTCGCAGCGGAAGGCCTCCCAGTCCACGTTCGGAGCGGCGTTGGTCCCGCAGTCCGTCCGGTAGAACTTGAAGACGAACTCCGCCGTGTCGCACTCCGACTGACTCGCGATGCAGTGATCGTTCGTCAGGAGGTAGTTCAGCGGCGAGACGTTCGAGCCCGAGCACCACAGGGCGCTGACCGGGTCTCCCCCGACGGTCATCACGCCGACGGAAGCCATCACGTTGGACCACTTGCCGGCGTCGCTCTGGTAGCAGATGACGTCCTCGAAGTCGCCCGGCGAGCAGATGCTCTCGGGGCCGTCGGTCGGCGGCTGCAGCACGTTCGGGTCGCCGGTGATCACCTGGTCGACGCGGAACGGCTCATAGTCGTAGGGAGCGGCGAAGTCGAACTCGAGGATCAACTCCTCCCCGTAGGCCGACAGAGCCCAGAACGAGCCCTTGCCCTTCGGGCCCCGACCCTTGATCTCCTCGACCACGCGTCCGCTGGTCGAGCGCAGGATCAGGACATCACCGGGACGCAGGTTCACGTCCACGAAGTGCGCCTTGAGGAAGCTCGCGTCCTTCACGCGGAGCCAGTCCCCCCAGAGGAGGCGCTCCCCGTTGGTGTAGGCCCCCTCCAGCTTCGGCCGGATCTCGATCGGCTGGCTGACACCGACGACCGCGGGGCCGGGGTCGGGCGCGACCGCGAGCTTCTGCGCCTGTGCCGTGGACGAAACGAGCCCGAGCGATGCAGTCAGGGCGAGCGCGAGTCCCCCAGGGACCCGACGCGAGCGACACTCCTTCATATCTATCCTCCAAAGACGTGAGTGTGGCGACGAGTTCAGAACTGCGGCCATCCTAGCAGCGACCCGCGGAGTGGGGGGCACCGCGCCGGGGGCGTGAGCCGCGGGGGGGCCGTGGGAGCCTCGGAGCCTCCGCTCGAGCCCTTCGTCGGCGCGGTGCGGCCGGCCGCTTCGCCTGGCCCGCTACACCTTTTCATTCCGCGTCACCAGGAAAAAGCAGGGCTTCGAAGGCTTCCCTCGCGCGAGCGAGAGAGTCGTCGAGCCCGTGTTGCGGACCTTTTTTCCGCATTCGTCCGGATCCGAAGCCAGATCGGGAAGAAAACAACCTGAAGATAGCGAGCGCTTCCGAACCATGTTGTTTTCTTCCCGATCCGCATTCGTCCGGATCCGAAGCCAGATCGGGAATACAACAA
>CAZDYS010000137.1:0-8958 GCA_964509445.1 uncultured Planctomycetaceae bacterium | reverse complement strand
CGGGCAGGTGCTCCAGCGCGAACGCGAGGAACGCGCCGGTCAGGTCCTCGCTGCGAGAGCCCCCCTTGAGCAGCACCGAGCTGCCCGTGAGCGACAGCAGGATCAGCGTGAGCGGCCCGAGCAGGCTGACGTTGTTCGGGAGCCAGACCGCGATCGGGTCGCGCGGCCGAGCGAGCCGGGCGACGGGCTCTCCTCCTGTCCCCGCGACGGACTCGCCGAAGGCCTGCCGGAACGCGGCGCCGAGCGTGTCCGTCTCCAGGAACGTGATCAGGTAGGCCCATTCGTCGCGCTGGAACGCGTCCGGGAGGCTGCGCGCCATGGCGGAGCGCAGCGCGGCCCAGTCCCGCAGCACGGCCTCCAGCTCGAAGGGCAGGGAGACCGCGGTCGTCCCGGCGGGGCCACGGAAGCACGCGAGCTCAGACATTCGCGCACCCCCGCACCTCGGCCTTGGGCAACCGACCGATGAGCTCGAACCGCCGGCTGCCGCGCCCGCAGGGGCAGGCTCCCGGAACGGTCCGGCCCAAGTCCTCCGTGAGGACGCTGTGGTAAGGCGCGCCGAGCGCGCACAGGTTCATGAGCTGGAGCATCCCGGGCTCGTCCTCGAGCACCGCGAGCGTGGCCGGGTCGCGCACGAGCACGTCGGCCCACACGGGGACGTGGCGGAAGCCCTCTTCGCACAGCGGGTAGACGATGCCGACCTGCTCGACCAGGCCGTAGTAGTCCACCACGGCGGACTCCGCCGACAGCCCCTCGAGCAGCGCCGCGTCGAAGCGCTCGCGATCCACCTTGGCCGCCTCGAGCTTCTTCCAGCCGCCGGAGTGCACGAAGTGGATCGTCTTGCCCGCCAGGGTCTCGCGCACCTCGGACGGACAGGTCTCGCCCCAGGCGAGCCACAGGATCCAGGTGAAGCCGTAGACGAGCAGACGGTCGTGGTCGCGCGCGAGCTCGAGCACCGCCTCCCACTTCATGGTCGCCGGGTCGGTCGCGTCCCCGAGCAAGAAGTGCATGCCGTCGGCGAACGGCTGCAGACTCATCGCCGCGGCGACGCGGGCCGACACGCCTCCGCGCCGGCGGAGCGACTGCACGGAGTCGAGGATCAGGAGCGGTCGCGGGTCGTCCCCCACGAAGTCCGCGAGGATCGCCCGGCTGCTCTTGCCCTGCAGCTCGCTCGAGGCCGCGTCGAGCGTGATCTGGCTCGCTCCCTGGCCCGACGTGGAGGAGGACTCCAGCGTGCGCTGGTGCGCGACGCCGGTGCGTTCGGTCTTGAGCACCAGGTGCTTGAAGAGCCCCACGTGCACGAAGGGCAGCTCGGCCACCTCGCGCGCGTCGCCGTTCTCCGGCCACATCCGGGCGAAGGGCTCGCAGCCCGCGCGGTGCGCGGCGGTGAGCGCGTTCATCTCCGCGAGGAACCGCTGCGCGTCGCGTTCCCCGTAGGGGGCCGAGTCGAGCAGCTCCGTCACGAGGCGCTCCAGTCGGTGAAGTGCGCCAGGTGCTGCGGGCGCACCAGCGCGCTGTTCGTGCGCGAGCAGGGGTCGCGCAGGACGCTGCGCCAGTGCTCCTCGAGCGGCCCGAGCGTCGCGGCGTAGGCCTCCGCCTCGAACAGCTCGTCCAGGACAGCGAGCACCGCGGCTCCGTCGACGCCCTGCGCCTGGGTGAAGTCGTCGAACTTGGGCGACAGCGCGCGGTTCAGTGCGACCACCGGCGCCAGGTACAGCGAGCACAGCCGCGCGTGGCCGAAGCCGTGGCCGCCGACCTCGGTCCCGGTGAGCGGCCGCTCGATCACGTGCGCGATCCCGTGGACCAGGCCGACGCTCGCGCGCGCCTGGGCGGCGCAGGCGCGCGCGCTGACCTCGAACCAGCGTGGGTCGTTCCCGAGCGGCAGCTCCAGCATCGTGTTCAGGAGGACGGCGATCTCGGCGCGCAGCTCCTCCGTCCCCAGCGGCGACAGGAAGCCCTCCAGCGCGTGCGACCAGGCGTCTCCGCAGGCCTCGCGCGCGCGCCAGTCCGGGAGATCCCGAGCCAAGTCGGGCCAGGTGGATCGCGCGTGCGGGAGCAGCTCGTCGTCCACCTCGATCAGCTTGCCGTCCGCGCGATTGAGCGCCACGACCCGGGAGGCCTCGGCACCGCTGCCCCAGAGGCTCGGCACGGCGACGAGGCGCAGGGCGGGCCGCGCGTGCCGGCGCCAGAGCTTCGCCTCGTCGATCTTCGCGCCGCCGCCGATCACGAGCAGCGTGTGCACGCCGTCCGCGAGCTCGTCCAGGGAGTCCACGGACGAGAGGCCGAAGCGCTCCTCGGCCCGGGCCCGGAACCGCTCGAGGGTCCACAGCGCCGCCCCGTCGCCCGCACCCGCCAGCTCCGCCTCGAGCTCCTCGGGGGTCAACACCTGGGGACGCGACATCGAGACCTCAGTCGGCGAAGGAGATGCCCTTGGACTCGAGGATCCGAACGATGTCGGCGACCTTCTCGATCCCCGTCGCCTCGTCCGGCGTGAAGTGGTAGCCGAAGGTCTCGTGGACGCCGACCGCCATGGAGACGATGCCGAGGGAGTCCCAGGTGTCGACGTTCTCCCGCGCGAGCTCGAGCGAGTACTCCGCGGGGTCGAGCAGGAAGGTGTCGACGATCAGGTCCTTGAGCTTCTCGTGGTTGGACACGGGGCTAGATGCGGTTCTTCCAGTGAACGGTCTTGTTCGCGAGGCTCGAGAGAGCCGCGAGGTCGGTCTTGCCGTTGGGCAGGACCGGCAGCTCGTCGACGCTCTCGACGCGCAGGGGCCAGTGAGTGCGGGGGTGCGCCGCCCGGAAGGCCTTCAGGACGGCGCGCACATCCTCTTCGGCCGGAGCCGGCGTGAGAAGGAGGCAGAAGCCTTCTTCGTTCATCCGGTCCCTCTCCTTATAGAAGTGCGCCTGACCGGCCCAGGCGGAGCCGACCGTGTCCAGGAGGCGCGCCAGCGCGATCTTCTCGCCGTAGCGCTTGAACACCTGGTTCGCGCGGCCGAGCAGCCGCCAGGTCCCCGCCTCGGTGCACTCGGCGTGGTCGCCGGACGGGATCCAGGCCTCGGGCTCCAGCCTCCGCAGGCCCCCCTCCTCGAAGAAGGCGACGGCCCCGAAGGGGCTGCGGAAGAGCAGCTCGCCCTGCTCCCCGAGCCGGACCTCGATCCCCGGCAGGGGGCGGCCCACGTCCGTCGCCTCGCGAGCCTCCTCGGCCCTGCGACAGGTGAGCCGCGGCATGGCCTCCGCGCAGCCGTAGTTGTTGAAGACCGTGGCGCTCGGGAAGCGGGTGGCCAGGCGCTCGAGCTCCGCCTGCGGGAACGGTCCCCCGGCGAAGTGGACGCGCGTCACGCCCGGGAAGACGGCGTCCGGGAAGTTGCGCTCGAACAGCGGCAGCTGCGCTCCCACGAGGCACACCATCGCGTCCTCGGCCCGGTCCAGGGCTCCGCGCAGGCGCTCCGGATCCCCGAAGCCGCGGGTCGCGACCAGACGTCGACCGTGCTCCCGGGCCCACAGCCACTGGTTCACGAACGCATAGCAGTAGGACAGGGGCAGCGTCAGCAGCGTCTCCTGCACGGACGCGGAGTCCTGCACCTCGTGCAGCGTGCGCGCCAGGGCCTCGGCCCGCGCGCGCTTGCCGATCACCAGCTTGGGGTGGCCGGTGCTGCCGGAGGTCAGGAGCGCGAAGTGGCCCGTCGCGAGGGCGGGCGGAAGGCCCGCGAGCGCGTCGGCCACCCAGCTCTCGGCGACCTCGGTCTTCTCCGGGAGGAACGCGAAGGTGCGCTCCTGGGACCAGGCCTCGTCGAGCGCCGAGGGGTCCCCGGGAATCTCGCGAACGACCGTCAAGCCTAGTCGTCCCCCACGTAGCCCAGCCCGCGCAGCGCGGCCAGGGCCTCCTTCTGGTCGAAGCTGCCCGAGTCGTAGTTCCGCGTGAGCCTCTTGCGGTAGGCCGCGAGGCGCTCGGCCATGCGCGCGTGCTCCTCGTCCGCCGCGTCGAACACGTCCCGCGAGCGCCAGGGATCGGTCGCCAGGTCGAAGGCGACCAGCTGCATGTCCTCACCGGACAGCCGACGCTGCTCGAAGATCATGTCCCCGTCGCGCACGCGCACCCACATGAACTCGGGCGCCGCCTTCGGCATGACGTTCATCGCCGTCGTGTGCTTCTCGCGGGCGTAGCGCTTGACGCGGGCCTCCCCCAGCGTGGAGGTGTGCGAGAACGCGAAGAGCCGTGGTTCCTTGCCGCCGCGGACGGCTCCCGTGAGGTCCACGCCGTCCACCGCGTAGCCGTCCGGAAGACTCCCGTCGCAGAGCCCCAGCATCGTCGGGTAGACGTCGATCGAACGGGTGACTCCGCCGTAGCGCGCACCGGCCGGCACCCCCGCCGCGGAGCCGCGCAGGATCCAGGGGACCCCGATCACGCTGGGCGCGAGCTGCAGCCCGTGCATCCAGTGGAACGGCTCGCTCTCGTGGTAGAAGGTCTCGCCGTGGTCCGCGGTGAAGGCGATCAGGCTGTCGTCCTTCAGGCCCGCCGCGTCGATGCGGTCGAGGAACACGCCGAACCAGTGGTCGAGCTGCGCGACGCAGGCCTTGTAGGTGAGCTGCAGCACCGCGTCGAGTCGGTCCACGTCCTCCGGCGACATGCCCAGCTCGCGCACGGCCTCCTCGTGGTTCAGCTGCAGTCGGTGCCGGTTCTCCTCGAAGAAGCGCAGCGTCTCGGCGATCTCGTCCGACGACAGGTCCGTGGCGTGGGCCGGGTGCGCGCGGCGAAACGCCTCGATCTTCTCGAGGTCCGCGTACTCGTGGTACAGCTCGTGGGTGATCGTGAAGTTGACCTGGACGAAGGCGCCGGCGTCCGGGTCGCGCTGCAGCTCCTCGAGGATCGCGTCGAACTCCGGCGTGTTCGCCGTGGTCTCCGGGAAGAACCCCGCGGGCAGCTCCTTCGCGCGCTTGGTGAACTCGACGTGGGTGTAGTGCACGTCGCTCTCCGGCACGGCCTGGCCGTACCCGTACTTCGCCGCCGCCATGGCCTGCCCCGACCAGACGTGCGGGGCGTACCCGTTCGCGGCGAAGGCCTCGGAGACGTCCAGGAGCTCGGCCGGGACCTCGTCGGGGTGGAAGTAGACGCCGTGCCGGTCCGCCTGGACCCCCGTGAAGATGGACGCGAAGGCCACGCCGGACTGACCGGCCTCGGTGTTGTGGCGCTCGAAGACCGTGCCCTCGTCGGCGAACCGTTGCAGGTTCGGCGTGAAGTCGATCGGGGCCGGGTCGCTCTCCGGGTCCCGGTGGCCGTAGGGGGACAGGAAATCCTTGCTCACCGTGCAGGTCGCGTAGAGCACGACCAGGCGCGGGCCGGTCGGCCGGGGAGCGGATCCGCAGCTCGGGAGCAGGCCGACGCCCGTGGCGAGGGCCAGAACGGCGAGGGCGGGGAAAATCGTGCGGGGGAATCTCATGGGCGGGCGCAAGCCTGCGTACGTCTCGGTCGATTCTCGTGTTGGCCTGAGCCCGGTCCTCGCGAGGCCGGCGTCGCGCGAGACGCGCGCCCCGCTTCTTCGGCCCCACTTCATTCGATAGCCTAGCAGCGCTCCCCGACGCGTCCCAATGCGCGCCCCTTCCCTCTCCGTCGTCGTTCCGGTCTACAACAGCGCCGGGATCCTGCCGGCCCTCATCGACCGGCTCGAGCCGGTCCTGCGTGCCCAGGGCTCGACCTTCGAGCTGCTCCTGATCGACGACAACTCGCGGGACGACAGCTGGAAGGTGGTCCAGGAGCTCTCACAGCGCCATCCGTGGGTCCGCGGCGTGCACATGATGCGCAACTACGGGCAGCACAACGCGCTCCTGTGCGGCATCCGTCGCGCCCGGCACGAGGTCGTGGTCACCATGGACGACGACCTGCAGCACCCGCCGGAGGAGATCCCGCGCCTGCTCGAGGAGCTCGCCCGTGGGCACGACGTGGTCTACGGCAGCCCGGAGAAGGAGCAGCACGGCCTGCTGCGCGACCTGGCCTCCGTCGTCACCAAGTTCGCGCTGCAGAACGCGATGGGCTCGGCCACGGCGCAGCGCTCCAGCGCCTTCCGGGTGTTCCGCACGGACCTGCGGCGCTCCTTCGAGAACTACCGCGGCCAGTTCGTCTCGATCGACGTGCTGCTCACCTGGGGCAGCACGCGCTTCTCGGCCCTCGACGTGCGGCACGACCCGCGCCAGGAGGGCGTCTCCAACTACACGCTGAAGAAGCTGATCACCCACGCGCTGAACATGCTGACCGGCTTCAGCGCTTTCCCGCTGCAGCTGGCGAGCCTGACGGGCTTCGTCCTGACGCTCTTCGGCATCGGGATCCTCGTGTACGTCGTGATCGGCTTCTTCCTGCGCGGCTCGGACGAGGCGCCGGGCTTCCCGTTCCTCGCCTCGATCATCGCGATCTTCTCCGGCGCGCAGCTGTTCGCCCTGGGGATCATGGGCGAGTACCTGGCGCGTATGCACTTCCGGATGATGGAGCGTCCGACCTACGCGATCGGCGAGGAGACTCCGGACGTCGAGGAGGCCTAGGGCGTTGTCCGCCGGCGGGCGCACGTGCGTCGTGGCAGCGCTCCTCGCGAGCGTGCTCGCGACGGGGCTCTTCCTGGCCTTCGGCGACACCAACCTCAACCTCGCCGACGAGGGTTACCTCTGGTACGGCGTGATCGGGGTGCTCGAGGGCGAGGTCCCGTTCCGCGACTTCCAGTCCTACGACCCGGCGCGCTACTACTGGTGCGCGGCCTTCACGCCGCTGTTCGGCGACGGCATCGTCGGCATCCGCGCCTCGGTCGCCGTGTTCCAGGCGCTCGGGCTCTTCTGCGGCCTGCTCGCGGCCCGTCGGTTCGTGCGCTCGGATCTCGCTCTCCTCCTCCCCGGGCTGTGCTTCGCGGTGTGGATGTTCCCGCGCCACAAGCTGTTCGAGCCCGCGATCGCCCTGGTCGTCAGCTGGGTGCTCGTCCGGTTCCTCGAGCGGCCCAGCGTCAGGCGCCACCTCGAGACCGGTCTGTGCGTCGGACTGGTCGCGTTCTTCGGCCGCAACCACGGGCTCTACGCCGGACTCGCGAGCCTCGCGGCCTTCGGACTGGTCCAGTGGAAGGACCGGCGCGCGACCGCCCGCGCAGCGAAACGCTTCGGAGCCCTGACCGCGGGCGTCGTCCTGGGCTACCTGCCCATGCTCGCGATGCTCGTCCTCGTCCCCGGCTTCGCCACGGGCTTCGTGGACGCCCTGCTCGACCTGTTGACCAAGGGCGCGAACATCCCCAAGCCGTTCCCCTGGCCCTGGACGCTGGAGCTCGCGGAGAAGGGCGCGCTCGAGCGCCTGGCCGAGCTCGCGCTGTCGATCGGCTTCCTGCTCCCGCTCCTCTGCCTGCCGATCGCTCTCGTGCGCGTGCTGCGACTGCGGCCCGACACCTTCGGGAAAGAGGCCCCGCTCACGGCGGTCACGCTCACCGCCCTCGTGTACTTCCACCACGTGACGGTGCGCTCCGACGCGCCGCACCTGGGCCAGTGCATCCAGCCGCTCCTGCTCGTCCTCTTCGGCCTCGGCGCGCTGCTGCGCCCGGCCTGGGCGCGCCTGGGCGTCGACCTCGCGCTCGTGCTCCTCTCCGTCCTGGCGGCCCTGGAGAGCCACACCTCGCTGCGCTGGATCGCGCCCTGGCGCACGCCCGGGCCGCGCTTCGAGGTCGACGTGGCCGGCGACACGATGCGGCTGATGGGCGGCCAGCGGAACGTGGTCGAGGGCCTGCGACGCGCCGTGGGCGACCGCCTGGCGCCCGAGGACGAGATCTTCATCGCGCCCTCGCGACCGACCTACTACCCGCTCCTCCGGAAGCGGGCTCCGGTGCCGGAGATCTACCTGTTCTGGTTCGCTCCGGAGGAGGACCAGCGGGCGCTCGTCCAGCGGCTCGAGGAGCGCCGGGTGCGCTGGGTCCTCCTGGTGGACACGGCCGTGGACCAGCGCGAGGACCTGCGCTTCTCGAGCACGCATCCACTCGTCTGGGAGCACGTGCGCCAGCGCTACGAGCGCGTCCCGACGCCCGGACTCCGGCCCGACCACCTCCTCTTCCGCCTGCGGGACGCGTAGGCTTCGACGGATGGAGACCGCCGCCCCCTCCGGCGCAGACCGGGACGCGACCGACCCCCTCGGGGAGCCCGTGGTCGAGCTCGGCCACGCGACCCGCTCGAGCGAGGTCGGACCGCGCACGGTCCTCCTCGCGCTCCTGTGGTCGGCCTTCCTGTGCGCCGGCTTCCAGCTCCTGTTCGGCGACCAGAACCTGAACCTGCGCGACGAGGGATACCTGTGGTACGGCGTCGACCGCGTGCTCGCGGGCGAGGTGCCGCTCCGGGACTTCCAGGCCTACGACCCGGGTCGCTACTACTGGTGCGCGCTGTTCACCCCGCTGTTCGGCGACGGGATCGTCGGCGTGCGCGCCGCCGTGGCGGTGTTCGAGGCGCTGGGGTTGACCTGCGGTCTCCTGCTCGTCCGGCGCTTCCTCGGAAGCGACCTGTGGCTGCTCCCGGTCGGCCTCCTGCTGCTCCTGTGGATGTTCCCGCGGCACAAGCTGTTCGAGCCGTCCATCACCCTGATCGCCGCCTGGAGCCTGACGCGCCTGTTCGAGCGCCCGACCGCGCGCCGCCACCTCCAGTTCGGCCTGGTCGTCGGCCTGGCCGCCGTGTTCGGTCGGAACCACGGGCTGTACCTCGCGCTCGTCGCGCTGCTCGCCACCTGCTGGCTGCAGCTCTTCGGCACGGCGCCGGCCGACAGGCGGACGGCGGTGCCCGCGGACGCGAGCGGCTGGAAGCGCGAGCGTGCCCTCGGCGCCGCCGGCGTGGTGCTCGGCTATCTGCCGGTTCTCGCGATGCTCGCCGTCGTTCCCGGGTTCGCGTCCGCCTTCCTGGAGGCCGTGCTGTCCGTCGCGGACCGCGGAGCGAACATCCCGCTGGCCTATCGCTGGCCCTGGC
>CAZDYS010000136.1:0-8967 GCA_964509445.1 uncultured Planctomycetaceae bacterium | reverse complement strand
TCATCGGGTCGAAGTCGACCTGGATCGTCGGGATCTTCGGCGTGATGCCGGTGTGGTTGGAGAAGCTCGCGCCGAGGACGAGGAGCAGGTCCGCCTCGTTCATGAAGTAGCTGGCGATCGGCGTCCCGCTGCGTCCGAGCACGCCGCAGGCGAGCGGATGGTCGTCGCGCAGGAGCCCCTTGCCCTTGAAGGTCGTCAGGACCGCGGCGCCGAGCGTCTCCGCCAGCCTCGTGATCGCGGGCATGTGGAACCGCGCTCCGTGTCCGACGATGATTGCCGGGCGCTTCGCGGCGCCGAGGCGCTCGACGGCCTCCCGCAGCGCGTCCGCCGGAGGGGCGATCTCCTGCTGGGCGACGCGGCCCTTCGCTCCTTCCGAGGCGGCCTCGTCCTGCGCCGGCAGCACCTGCACCTCGTCCGGGAAGACCAGGTGCGACACGCCGCGGTTCAGGATCGCGCTCTTGCACGCGAGGTTGATCAGCTCCGCGTGCTTGCTGCTCGGCAGCACGGTCTGCGCCCACTGCGCGACCTTGCCGAAGGCCGCCATCAGGTCGATCTCCTGGAACGCCCCCGGACCGAGGACCTGCGTGTCCACCTGGCCGGTGAGCGCGAGCGCCGGTGCGCGGTCGACGTTCGCGTCCCACAGCCCGGTCAACAGGTTCGTGGCGCCGGGGCCGGCGATCGAGAAGCACGCGGCCGGGCGCCCGGTGAGCTTGCCGTAGGCCGAGGTCGCGAACGCGGCAGCGCCTTCGTGCCGCACACCGTAGAACGACAGCTCGCCGGCGACCTCCTGCCGCCGCAGGGCGTCGGCCAGGCCGAGGTTGGAGTGACCGACCATGCCGAACACGGAGCGCACGCCCCAGGCGACCAGGCTCTCGGCCATCACGTCGCTGACCGTGCGCACGTGCGGTTCCTCCTCCTCGAAGCCCACGTACACCCCGTCGTCCCGCACCTCGACCGGATGCGTCTCGACACCGTCGTCGAAGCCCGGCGCCTTGCCGTCGATCGGGTGGTAGTCCCAGCCGTGCCACGGGCAGCGCAGGAGCCCGTTCTCGATCGAACCTTCTCCGAGCGGCCCGCCCTGGTGCGGACAGGCGTTGTCGAGCGCGCCGTACTCGCCCTCGAAGTGCGTGAGGCAGAGCGTTCGACGCCCGCAGCTCACGCTCTTGACGCGTCCCTCGGGGAGCTCGGACGGGTCGAGGACTTTCTGCCAGACGATCTTCTTGGGCATGACGTGCAGGAGGCGGGACGCGGGCGGGAGCGGAGGTCGGGATCGTTCGGTCGCGGCGCCTGGCGGTGACCGAGGTCTCGTGACCCGAGCGCGAGAAAGGCGGGGGTTCCGGGACGGCCCCACGGTAGCGCCTCCCCCCGATCCGGCAAACGTGGCGACACGCCGGTACGATGACACTCGCTGCTTCCCGCCCTCCTCTTCCGACGAACCATGCAGTCCTTCGGCCACCGTCTCGCGCTCGCGTTCTTCGCCCTCGGGGTGTCCCTGGTGATCCTGGCCTGCGTCCTCACGCCGACCGATCCGGGCCCGAGCGCCTGTTGCGTCTCCGCTTGTCCGGGTTCCTCCGGCGTGATCTCGCGCTGACGGCCATGGCTTCCGATCCCTTGCTCGCTCCGGAGATCGAGCGCCACTACCACGTGCGAGACGAGCACACGCGGCTCGCCGCCGGTGTCGGGGAGCTGGAGCGCCTGCGTACCCAGGAGATCCTCTCCCGCTACCTGCCCGACCGAGCCGTCGTGCTCGACGTCGGAGGCGGCACCGGGCCACACGCGCGCTGGCTGGCGGAGCAAGGGCACGAGGTGCACCTGGTCGACGCGGTCGAGCGGCACGTCGAGAAGGCGCGCTCGATTCCCGAGCCGGCGCTCGCGAGCATCGAGGTGGGGGACGCGCGAGTCCTCGACTTCGACGACGACGTGGCCGACGTCGTGCTGCTGCTCGGCCCGCTGTACCACCTCACGGAGCGTGACGAGCGCGTGCAGTGCGTCCGGGAGGCGGCACGCGTGCTGCGCCCGGGAGGCGTCTGCCTCGTCGCGGCGATCTCGCGCTTCGCCTCCGCCCTGGACGGGCTGGCCTCCAAGCACCTCGACGACCCCGCCTTCGCCGCGATCGTGGAGGGCGATCTGGAGGACGGACGCCATCGCAACCCCGAGGACCATCCGCGCTGGTTCACGACGGCCTACTTCCACCGTCCGGAGGAGCTGTCCGACGAGCTCGAGGCCGGTGGTCTCGTGCACGAGGGCACGTTCGGCGTCGAGGGACCGACGTGGATCCTGCGCGACTTCGAGGCGCACTGGGACGACGAGGGCCGGCGCGCGCGCCTCCTGGAGCTGGTGCGCAAGCTCGAGGCGGAGCCCTCGCTGCTCGGCTCCAGCGCGCACCTCCTCGGCATCGGCCGCAAGGCGTGAGCTTCGACCCCGAGGACCGCTTTCGACGGCTGACGTCGATCGACGCGCACACGGCCGGAGAACCGCTGCGGGTGATCACCGGCGGTTGGCCCGAGCCCGAAGGCAAGACCATCCTCGAGAAGCGCGCCTTCGCGCGGAGGCACCAGGACGCGCTGCGCCGCGCGCTGATGCTCGAGCCGCGCGGGCACGCCGACATGTACGGCTGTCTGCCCGTCGCTCCGGAGACGGACGACGCCGACTTCGGCGTGCTGTTCCTGCACAACGAGGGCTACAGCACGATGTGCGGACACGGGATCGTCGGCGTCGTCACGGTGGCGCTCGAGACCGGCGCCGTGGCGCTGCGCGCAGGCGTCGACCCGAAAACCGTGGGGGCGGAGGACGCTCCCGTACTGCGCATCGACTCCCCCGCGGGACGCATCACCGCGCGGGCCGAGCACGTCGCTGGCCGCGTACGCTCCGTCGCGTTCGACAACGTGCCCTCGTTCGTCGCGGTACGCGATGGAGTCGTCGAGGTCGAAGGACTCGGGTCGGTTCGCTTCGACCTCGCCTACGGAGGTGCGTTCTACGCCTACGTCGACGCAGCGGACGTCGGGGTGTCGCTCGAGCCTCGGCACTTCGTCGCGCTGGTGGACGTCGGGATGCGGATCAAGCGCGCGGTGATCGAGCAGGTTCCGATCCGACACCCGGACGGAGACGCCGACCTCGAGTTCCTCTACGGGACCATTCTCGTCGGTCCGCCCGGCGACTCCGCGAACCACAGTCGCAACGTGTGCGTCTTCGCGGACGGTGAGGTGGATCGTTCACCGACCGGAACCGGCGTCTCGGGGCGCGTCGCGATCCACCACGCGCGTGGCGAGCTCGACGCGGGCGCGTGGATCCGGATCGAGAGCCTGCTCGGAACCACCTTCGACGTGCGCGTGGCGCGCGAGACGCGGGTCGCGGACCGTGCCGCGGTGGTGCCGGAGGTCCGCGGCGCCGCGTACCTCACCGGTCGGCACGAGTTCTGGATCGACCCCGAGGACCCGCTGGCGGACGGCGTGCTCCTGCGCTGAGGCGCCTGTGTCACTCGCCGGCGAGCAGCTTCGCGATGCGCGCGCGCAGCTCCTCGGGCGTCTCTTCGAGGGGCAGCGTCACCAGCTCCTGCGCACCGGAGCCGGTGAACTCCAGGTCGAACTCGCCGAGGGGGTAACCGAACAGCTCGAGCTTCACGACGTAGGCTCCCGGCACGAGGCCCGCCACGTGGACGGTCGCGTTCCGCTCCGCCGTGTAGCGCTCCAGCCACACGTTTCCATCCCCGTAGAACGCCGGCACGGTGCGACGCGTCCGGTCGAGAAGCTCGATGTCGAAGTCGTCGAGCGCCGAACCGTCCGGGTGCACCACGCGCAGCACGAGCTCCGACGCGTCGGGCTCGAGGGCGACGCGATGCAGGTGCTCCTCCGCTTCCGGCTCGCGAACGATCTCGCGGTGAGGACGGTAGCCGCGGCGCAGGACGACCAGCTCGAGCTCGCCCCGCGGAACGACCAGCCGGAACTTGCCGTCGAGCGCGTCGGACCAGTTGCGCAGCACGACCTCCCCGTCCCGGGACAGCTGGACCTGCGCCTGCATCGGCGTGCCCGTCCGTCCGTCGTAGACCGTGCCGTGGTGGACAGCGACCGGCGTGCGCGGAGGAGGTTCGTAGCCCTTGAGGTCGAGCACCACGCGCTGCACGTCCTCGACCGCGGTGTCGAGGCGCCAGCTGACCCAGGGTCGGCGCTCCGTTTCGAGGTAACCGCGCGCGTCCAGCGCTCCAGTGGCGAAGCGCTTCAGCACGCCGATCTCGTAGGTCCCCGGCAAGAGCCGCGTGATCTCGACGCGTCCGCTCTCGTCGCCGCGGCAGCGGAGCTTCTCCGCGACCATCGACTCGAGGTAGTTCGCGTCCGCCGGTCGCAGGGTGTGTGTACCGCTGCGCGGCGTTCCGCCCAGCAGGTGCAGCGTCGGACGATGGACCGGACGGCCCTCGGGATCGACCACCTCCACCAGGAGCCGCGCCGGCTCGCGCGTGCGATAGGTGCGCAGCTCGTCCCCCGGAGTCACGCTCCAGCGCTCGGGGAGGAAGGGCAGGACGTTGGCCTGCAGCGAGAAGGCGCCGTCGAGCGGCAGCTGGTCGAAGAGGAAGGTCCCGTCCGACCCGGTCTCGCGCGCCCACTCGCGCGTCCAGCCGTTCGCGGAGCTCTCCAGCGTGACCCGCTCCTGTCCCAGCGGGCTCCCGTCCGGCGCGACCAGCCGCCCCGCGATCCGCCCGCTTCCTCCGTCGACGCGCACGGTCACGGCGCGACAGGGGACGAAGAGCTGAGAGCGGTGCCACACGTCGCCTTCGCCGGGCGGCGCGAAGGTCGGGCGCAGCTTGAGGTCCCAGGTTCCCGCCACGACGGTGAAGGAGACGCTGCCGTTCGCGTCGATCGGCTTCACGAGCGGCTCGTAGACCCAGGGCGTCTCGTCCTCGGACGGAGCGTTCGGGTCGCGGAACGGCTCCTCCCCGCGCAGCCAGCGGTGGACCGGTCGCTCCCGGAGCTCTTCCTTCGTGCGCCGGCGGACCGTGCTCGAGGAGAAGTCGATGGGCTCGAGCGTGGCCTCGAGCGCCGGCAGCGGCTCCGCTCCCGCGCTCAGGACGTTCACCGTGACCTCGTGCAGCGGAGTGATCCGGATGGTGGGGAGCTCCGTCGTCTCGCCCGCCTGGGGCGTGAAGCGGTCGACCGAGGGAAGGCTGGGCGCGAGCTGCAGGTAGGCGAAGGGAGGGACGCCGATGGACCACTCTCGTGCCGGCAGCGCCGCGAAGAGGAAGCGACCCTCGGCGTCGGTGCGTGCACGGAACGGCCCGGGACGCCACGTCGCCTGGGGGTCCCCGAGGAAGTAGCTCAGGTACGCGTGCACCTCGACTCCCACGGCGGGGGTGCCGTCCTCGAACTCGACGCGGCCCGCGACGCGTGCGGCTGGCTCCGTGCGGAACCACGCCTCGAAGATGCTGCCGCCCTCGAGGTTCACGTGGTACTCGCCGAAGACCGCGCCGAGGCTCGGGTCCGCCGGCACCGCGTAGATCCAGTCGACGTGGACGAACGCGTCGAAGGTGAGCTCCGCGAGACCGCGCTCGTTCGTCCGCGTCTCGTGCAGGGTCGTCTCGTCCGTCGCCTCGACCCAGGACTGGGCGCGCACGCTCGCGCCGATCAGCGGACCCTCGGGGCCGTGGACCAGGACGCGCACGCGGACCTCCTCGCGCGGAGCACCGGTGCGCTGCGCGTGCTCGCCGACCGTCAGGTTGCGCTCGATCGGGTCCAGCTCGACCACGCGCTCGGCCGCGCGACCGGGTGGGAGCGGCGTCGGCGCCGGGTCGGATCGCTCGGTGAGGAGCGTCGGCGCGACCGGGGCGACGGTCGGGGTCTCCCGCGGGAGGCTGCGCTCGGTCTCGGACCAGGCGAACCAGAGCACGAAGGCGCCGGCCGCGACCAGCACGAGGAACAACACACGCTGCAGAACCATGATGAGAGGGCCAGGAGCCCAGGAGGATCCTAACGAGGTCTCGTAGACTCGGGGGCATGGCTGTGCAGCGAGTCGCCCGCGTCGAGGGCATGATCCTCAAGGACCGGACCTTCTTCCTCCCGCTCGACCACTCCGAGCCCAACGGCGAGTCGATCCCCGTCTTCGGGCGCGAGGTCGTCGCGGCGGACAAGGAGGACGCGGACCTGCCCTGGCTGGTGTTCCTGCAGGGGGGGCCGGGCTTCGAGTCTCCGCGACCGACCGGCGGCGGTTGGCTCTCCGTGGCCCTGGAGCGGTATCGCGTGCTGCTCCTCGACCAGCGCGGCACCGGTCGCAGCCACCGGCTCGACGCGACGAGTCTCGCGCGCTTCTCGCCGCGCGAGCAGGCCGATCGGCTCGCGCTCTTCCGCGCGGACGCGATCGTGCGCGACTGCGAGATGGTCCGCGCAGAGCTCACCGGCGGACGTCCCTGGACCGTCCTGGGGCAGAGCTTCGGCGGCTTCTGCGCGCTCACCTACCTGAGTCTCGCTCCGGAGGCGCTGCGCGGCGTGATCACGACCGGGGGACTGCCGCCCCTGGAGGCGCACGTCGACGAGGTCTACCGACGGACCTTCGAGGCCTGTCGCCGGCGCAACCACGACTACTACCGCCGCTACCCGGGCGACGAGGCGCTCGTGCGCGAGCTCGTCGAGCACCTCGCGTCGAAGGACGTGCGCCTGCCCGACGGGGGTCGGCTGTCCGCACGCCGCTTCCAGCAGCTGGGTCTCGGCTTCGGCTCGAGCGGCGGGTTCGAGTCGGTGCACTACCTGCTCGAGGATCCGTTCGTGCAGGGCGCGAACGGGCGCGAACTGTCCTATCCCTTCCTCGCCGGCGTCGAGCGGGCGCTCGCGTTCTCGACCAACCCGCTCTACTGCCTGCTGCACGAGGCGATCTACTGCCAGGAGTTCGCCTCGAACTGGTCCGCGCACCGCGTGCGGAGCGAGCTCGGCGGCTTCGAGTCGGACTCCGAGAGCGGACCGATCCTGTTCACCGGTGAGATGGTCTTTCCCTGGATGCTCGAGGACTTCGAACGTCTGCGCCCGCTGCGTGAAGCGGCGGAGCTGCTCGCGGAGCGGGAGGACTGGCCGCGGCTCTACGACCCCGAGGTCCTCTCGCGGAACGAGGTCCCGGTCGCCTCGATCGTCTACCACGACGACCTCTACGTGGACCGGGAGTACTCGCTGGAGACCGCGGAGACGATCGGTGCGCGCGTCTGGGTGACGAACGAGTTCGAGCACGATGGACTGCGCGTCCACGGCGAACAGATCCTCCCGCGCCTGTTCGAGATGCTCGGCTAGTCCAGCTTCTGGAACTCGTCCACGCGGCCGACGTGCACCGCGGCCGCGTTCCCGTGTTCGTCGCGCTCGAAGATGTTCGCGAAGCGCGCGTTCCAGACGACCTCGCTCGCCTTGTAGGAGGTCCGCGCGTAGACGTTGTGGGAGAACGTTTCGTCGATGCCCGACAGCGTCACGAGGATCTCCGCGTCGCAGGCGATCAGCTCTTCGCGCGTCGTTCCAGCCAGCGGGCTCGATTCGTCGATCGGGTGCACCACCGTCCAGCTCAGCGGGAAGAACGCGAGCTCGTCTCGCTCGAGCGACAGCTCGTCGAAGGAGCGCTGGGCGGTCTCGCCGGTCTGGACGACGCGGGTCAGGAAGACGCGCGCGTGCAGCTCGAGGAGCTGGCTCTTGCGCTGGTTCGCGATGCGGAACTGCAGGCTGGTCATGTCCCGGTAGGGCGCGATGATCGCGTGCTCGCTGAACGCGATGTCGGCCATCGGGCGCGTGAAGCGCGCGTAGACCAGGCCGGTCACGAGGGCGAACGCGATCAGGCTGACGAGCGCCTCGACGGAAGCCAGGAGGCTCGCGCTCTCGCTGCCCGGCGTGAGGTGTCCGTAGCCGATCGTCGAGGCGGTCTGGACGCTGAAGAAGAAGCAGCGCACGAAGCCCGGCTCGCCGGGGCCCTGGATCGCGTCGGGACCGAGAGCGTGGAACGACAGGCCGAAGATCGCGTTGAGGCCGAAGTAGGCCGCGGTCAGGAGCCCGAGGAACGGGACCCAGGACATCGTCAGCAGCCGATGCGAGAGGCTCAGCATCGCGCGCAGCGGCATGCCGTGGCGATGGACGTTGAAGTCGCCGTTCGCGTCGATCAGCCGGCCGCCCTTCTCGGTCCGGACGCTGGTGCCGAAGCCGAGGTCGCGCAGGTCCTTCTTCATGGGGAGAGAGCCTAGTCGGAGGACGGGCGCTCCGCGTCGCTCGTCACCTCGTCCTCCGCGGTCCCGGGAGCGGGCGTGCCGCTCTCGGGGTCCTTTTTCCCCCTGCGGCGCAGACGCGGCGGCACGAACAGCGTCGCCGCGAGGACGACGCCGCCGAACACCAGGTAGTAGACGTCGAGCTCTTCCTGGGGCATGTCCACGAACAGGATGTCGTGCAGCAGCCGGCCGACGAAGGACCACTCGTCCTTCGCGCTCAGCGTCTGTCCGGCGGCCGCGCGCAGGTCGTGCTCCCAGATCGTGAGGAAGCAGAACTCGCCGCGGATCGCGTTCTGCGCGATGTAGACCATGATCCCGAGGTGCACGACCCGGAACCACGGGTTGCGTACCCAGCTCCAGCGCAGCGCGCCCCCGACGAGGATCAGGACCAGGCCGAGGAGCATGAACAGCACCACGCCCAGGTGGACGGTGGTGATGACGTCGGCCCAGAACGCGTCCATCGCGGGATCGTACGGGGGAACTCCGCGGCGGCAACCGCTTCCCGGCCCCGGAGGCGCACCGGCAGCCGAGCGAGACGAGGGAAACGGACGGCAGGGTCAAGGGAGGGGTGCGAGCGTCCCGATGGACCCCTCGCATCCCCCTTCCCCCACCTGATCTCCATGCGCCTCGCACCGATCCTGCTCGCCACCCTGTTCACGGCCGCCTGCTCCGAAGGCGGAAACGACTTCCCGGCTCCGAGCCGCAGCGCGCGGATCGCCCCCGGGGCGAGCGCGCCCACGCGCGGCCTGCGCCCCGCG
>CAZDYS010000135.1:0-8986 GCA_964509445.1 uncultured Planctomycetaceae bacterium | reverse complement strand
CCTCGCGCCCCCTCGCGCGCTGGCGCGCCGTCGCCGCCGCCGCGGCGCTCCTGGGCCTCGTGCTGTTCGGCGTGCTGTCGCGCAACCAGAGCGCCGCCGGCGTGCTGCGCGAGAGCCTCGCGGCCCTGGAGGACGGTGCACCGCGGCGCTTCCAGATGCGGGTCGAGGCGCGCGGGAGCGAGGCCCCCGCCCTGACCGGCACCGTGGACCTTGACGGCCGCGGGCGCGTCGTGCTCTTCGTCGACACCGCGGCCCTGGTCGGCTTCGACGTGGCGGTGGGACGGGACGAGATCGGCGAGTGGGTCACGCACTCGAACGACGCGCCGGTCCGCTTCCCCTCGGAGCGCGGCTGGCCGCGCTGGCTGCAGCTCGACGGGAGCGCGATCCTGGTCGAGTCGGTGGACGCGCTGCTCGCGGGCCTGGAGACCGGCTACGCGCTGGAGCACGGCCCCGAGACCGGGGAGGGACGCGCCCACCTGATCGCGCGCCGCGACCCCGAGGCGAGCCTCGAGGACCCGAGCGCCCACCGCGTCGAGCTCTGGATCGACCCCGCGACCTTCGCGCTGGAGCGCATGGAGCTCTCCTGGCCCGACGACCCGCGCCGCGCCGCGGAGCTCGAAGCGCGGCTGCGCGAGCTGCACCCGGGCGTCCTGGAGGAGGCGCCGGACTTCGAGGCCGGCGCGCTGCTCTCGCCGCAGCGCATCGTCTACGAGCGCGTCGCGCCGCCGCAGCTGCCGGACGGCTGGTTCTCGCCGGAGCACCACGGGGACGAGGCGCGCTGACTCGGCGCGGGACGGGGGCAGGAGCGTGCCCCGGCCGCCGCTCGTCCGGGTTCCAGGGCGGGCAACCGCGGAAGCCCGGCGCCCGCGAGTCGCCAGCGGTCCGCCGACGCGGCACAATCGGGGATCGCCGTGGAGCCTCTTTCCTGCTCCGCGCCCACTGGAGGACTTCCCCATGCTCGAGAACGCGCCCTTCCTGCGCGGTCGTTCGTTCGCCGCCCTGTTCCTTGGACTCCTGGCCGCCTTCGGCGCGACGGGCTGCCGCTCGACGCCCGGCCCCTCGACCGAGGAGATCGCCGGCACCTACTACGCCGGCTTCAGCTTCAAGGTGAACCGCGGCCGCTTTCAGTCGACGAACTACCGCACGGACAAGGAGTCGCTCGCGGTCCCGATCAACGCCCAGATCGAGGTCCTGAAGCGCACGCGGCACGGGGTCCAGGCCCAGCTGGAGGACGGCACCACGTTCGAGGTCCAGCACGTGGCGAAGCACACGAAGAACACGCTCGAGCACACCCTGGGCGAGCTGCTCCGCACCGACCCCACCGACCTCTCGGCCTACGGGGACGAGGAGCGCAAGGCCATCGAGGACGGCAAGGTCTCGGTCGGCATGCACAAGGACACCGTGCTGCTGGCGATCGGTCCGCCGCCCGCGATCGGCACGCCCTCGCTCGCGGGCGACACCTGGAAGTACTGGAGCTCGCGCTTCAACACCTTCCTGGTGCACTTCGACGACGACGGCTTCGTGACCTCCATCCAGGACTGACGTGACGAAACCCCGCGCCCTCGTCACCGGAGCCAGCCGTGGAATCGGCGCCGCGATCGCCAAGCGCCTCGCGGCCGCCGGCCACCCGGTCCTGCTCAACTTCCGCTCCGCCGAAGACGCCGCGGCCCAGGTCGCCGAGGAGATCCGCTCCGCCGGCGGCGAGGCCGTGCTCGCGCGCTTCGACGTGGCGGACGCGGAGGAGACCAAGGAGGCGATCGACCGCCTGCTCGAGGACGAGCGCCCGATCGGCGTGCTCGTCAACAACGCCGGTATCACGCGGGACAACGCGTTCCCGATGATGAAGGAGGAGGAGTGGAGCGCCGTCCTGCGCACGACCCTCGACGGCTTCTACCACGTGACCCGCCCGCTCGTGATGCCGATGGTCTCGGCCAAGTGGGGCCGGATCATCAACATGTCCTCGATCTCGGCGACCAAGGGCAACCGCGGCCAGGCGAACTACGCGGCCGCGAAGGCCGGCATCCTGGGCGCCACGCGCGCGCTCGCGATGGAGCTCGCGAAGCGCAAGGTCACCGTCAACGCGGTGGCCCCGGGCCTGATCGACACCGAGATGATCGAAGGCGTGCCGGACTTCGTCGTGAAGGAGATCCCGATGCGGCGCGTGGGCAAGCCCGAGGAGGTCGCCGCGCTCGTGGGCTTCCTGGCCTCGGAGGAAGCGGCCTACATCACCGGCCAGTGCATCGGCATTGACGGGGGGTTCTAGCCGCTTGAAGACCTGGGACGTACTGGTGGCCGGCGCGGGCCCGGCGGGCTCGGCCGCGGCGGGACTGCTGGCGCGCGGCGGGCACGACGTGCTCGTGCTGGAGAAGGAGCACTTCCCGCGCTTCCGCATCGGCGAGTCGCTGCTGCCGGCCTGCATGGGCGTGCTCGATCGCCTCGGCGTCACGCCGCACGCGGACACCTACGTCTACAAGAACGGCGCGGAGTTCGTGTGCGAGGACTCGGGCCGCGCGCACAGCTTCGCGTTCGCCGAGGCGCTGCCCGGCTGTCCCGCCGACCACGCCTGGCACGTCGACCGCGCGCGCTTCGACGCCGAGCTCCTGGAGCTCGCGGTCGAGGCCGGCGCCGAGGCACGCCACGGCGAGACCGTGCAGAGCGTCGCCTTCGACGCGGACGGCGTGCAGGTGACCAGCACCTCCGGCGTCGAGCGGGCTCGCTTCTTCCTCGACGCGACCGGACAGACGCGACTGCTCGCGCGCCGCAACCAGAGCGTGGAGCACTTCGACGAGTTCGGGCTGTCGGCCGCCTTCACGCACTACGAGGACCTGGGCGACGCCTACGAGGAGGTCTTCGGCGAGAAGAACGACATCCGGATCATGATCCGCAAGGACGGCTGGGGCTGGATCATCCCGCTGCCCCACCGCCGCCTCAGCGTCGGCATCGTCTCGCGCGACAAGGCCACGGAGGAGGTCCTCGAGAAAGGCCTGCTGTCGGGCCCGCTGATGACGCGGCTCTCCCGCGGCGCGCGCCGCACGGAGACGCGCATCGCGGGCAACTACTCCTACGCGAACCGCTCGGCCTACGGAGCGCGCTACGCGACGGCCGGCGACGCCACGAGCTTCCTCGACCCGGTCTTCTCCTCTGGCGTCACCCTGGCGCTCCGGGGCGCGGAGGGAGTCGCGGACGCCCTGCTGGACGGCTTCGCGCGAGGAAGCGAGGCGGACCCGGATCTGATGGTCGACCACGCGCGAAGCATGGAGAGCGCCTACCAGGCGTTCGCCGCCTTGATCCGCCGCTTCTACCACACCAGCTTCGCCGAGTCGTTCTTCCTGCGCGGGCTGCCGGACTACGAGCTGCGCCGCGGGGTGATGAGCGTCCTGGCCGGAGACGTCTGGCGCGACGACAATCCCTTCCAGCAGATGCTCCTGCGCGGCAGGAGTCAGCGGACCGCGGTCCGGGGATGACCAAAGTCGGTTAGGATGCGCGTCGGATGGTGACCCCTTCGAACAGCCCGCTGCGCGTGACGGGCTACAGCATGCTCAGCGCGCTCGGATCGACCCGCGAAGAGCACCTCGACGCGCTGGCCGCGGGCCGCACGGGCCTCGGCGCCCCGCCGATGCCGCTCCCGTTCTCCACCGCCGTCGGGGAGGTGAAGGGAACGCTCCCGGAGCTCCCCGCGGAGCTCGGCACGCGCTCGACGCGCATCGCCCGCATGGCGGCGGCGCTGGTCGAGGGCATCGACGAAGAGCTGCGGCGCGCGCGCGAGCGCTGGCGTCCGGGGCGCATCGCCGTGCTGCTCGGCACCAGCACGGCCGGAGCGGAGACGACCGAGCGCGCCTACAAGACCTTCGTGAAGGACGGCGCGTTCCCCGAGCGCTACGACTTCAAGCGCCAGCACACCTTCGGCGCCGTGCTGCACGTGGTGCGCGCGCTGGCCGGGGCGAAGGGACCGTCCTGGATGGCCTCCACCGCCTGCACGTCGAGCGGCAAGCCGTTCGCCTCGGCGGCGCGCCTGATCGACGCGGGCGTGATCGACGCGGCGGTCGTCGGCGGACTGGACACGCTCTGCACGATGACGCTGATGGGGTTCCAGGCGCTGCAGGCACTGGACTACGAACCCTGCCGTCCGTTCCACCCGGACCGCGGTGGGATCAGCATCGGCGAGGGCGGATCGCTCGCCCTGGTCGAACGCTCCGGCGACGCGCGCGTCCTCGTGACCGGCGTCGGCGAGACGTCGGACGCCTACCACATCAGCGCGCCCCACCCGGAGGGTCGCGGCGCGCTGAGCGCGATGAAGAGCGCGATGGCGCAGGCCGGCCTGTCCCCCGAGGACATCGACCACGTGAACGCGCACGGCACCGGCACGCGCCTCAACGACACCGCCGAAGCGAAGGCGATCTCCTCGCTGATGCCCGCGGAGACGCCGGTCGTCTCCACGAAGGGCTACACCGGCCACACGCTCGGCGCCGCCGCGGCGATCGAGTTCGGGTTCTCCGCCTACGTCGTCGAGGAGGGCTGGATCCCGCCGTCCATCGGCGCGGACCCGGTGGACCCCGAGATCTCGCTCACCATCCCGCGCGCGAAGACGAGCGGTGCGTTCCGGCGCGTGCTCAGCAACTCCTTCGCGTTCGGCGGCAACAACGTGTCGCTCCTGGTTGAGGCTCCGTGAGCGAAACCCCTCCCGCGCCGCTGCACGTCGCCGTCCTGGGCACCGGACTGTGGATGCCCGGCTATCCCGACCTCGCTGCCTGGCGAGCGGGCGGCGAACCGGACGAGGCGCACGAGAAGCCCAAGGGCCTCGCGCTGGACCGCATCAACCGCCGCCGCGCCGGCATCCTCGGGCGAGCGATCGCCGACGCCGCCGCGCAGGCCATGGAGGAGTCCGCCGTGGACGCCTCGACCGTGCCGTCGATCGTCGGCTCGTCGATCGGCGAGGCCGCCACGATGATCGGACTGCTCGAGCAGATGTGGCGCACCAAGGAGCCGATGTCCCCGGCCGCGTTCACGGTCAGCGTGCACAACGCGTCCTCGGGCCTGCTCTCCATCTCGAGCAAGAACCAGGGCTACGCGACCTCGCTGGCGGCGGACGAGGACACGCCGGGCATGGCGCTGATCGAAGGACTCGGCGTGGTGCACGCGACCGGCGGTCCGGTGCTCGTCGTGTGTGGCGACGAAGAGGCGCCGCGCAGCCTGGTGCAGAACGCTCCGCACTGGGACATGCTCGCGGCCGCCGTCGTGCTGGGCCCCGTCGACCAGGCGCCGTCCACGGCGCCGCAGCTCACCGTCCTGGGCGGCGAGGAGCCGACGATCGAGGCCGTGCCGCTGCAGGACCGCCTCGCGCTGAGTCCGCAGGCCGGGATGATCGACCTCCTGGTCGCGCTCCAGGCGCGCACGGCGGGACGCGTCCGCCTCGACCGCGGCACGGGCCGCGGCTACGTGGCCGAGCTCACCTTCCCCGCGTGAGCTTCCCGGCGATCACCGAGCTGGTCCCCCACGCGGCACCGATGGTCGCGCTGGAGGAGCTGGTCGAGTTCCGCGAGGGCTTCGCGCGCGGCCGCATGACGATCCGCCCGGAGCACCCGTTCGTGCGCAACGGCGAGGTGCAGGCGGTGTGCGCGCTCGAGTACATGGCCCAGGGCGTCGCCGCCTGCCTCGGCATGGACGCCTACACCGGCGGCGTCGGCATCCGCGTCGGCATGGTGATCGCCTGCCGCGAGCTCCTCCTGGAGCGAGACGTGCTGCCCGTCGGGACGGAGCTGTGGATCGAGGCCGAGTGCGTGCGCGGCTCGGACTACTCGAGCCACTTCGACACCCGCCTGACGGACGCCGACGGCGCCCCGATCGCGAGCGCCACGATGACGCTGGTGCACGGGGAAGCGCCGCCGGAGTAGTGAGCGCAGCCCGGCTCGCTCAGTAGCCGATCACCAGGTCTTGCGCATTCGTGAGCTCGAACGGCGCAACTCCGAAGATGTGGACCGCCTGCGTATAGACGGCGACTCCCTCGAGGGACGGGTCGAGGGGAATGGGCACCGTCCACTCGGCCGGGCTCGTACGCAGCGGGAGGGAGAACAGCTTCATGCCACTGACCAGCAGGGCCTGACCTCCGTTCATCGTGACGTTGGTGTCGCCGGTGTAGCCCAGTACCTGAGCGTGCGTGTGCCCGGTCTGCGAGAGGTCCACTGACAGCTCCCAGTCTTCGCCCAGAATGGCCGCGCGCGCGAAGTAACTGTAGGGGTTCACGGAGACGCGTACGTTCCGGCAGGTGACGGTCGCCGAAGTCGGTCCGGCGTCAAAGGTGTAGACCGCGCCGCAGTTGGGCAGGTCGTCGTCCCAGCCGCCTCCGTCCTCGCTTCCGTCCTCGGCGAGTGCCCCGGCGACGACGCGCCCAGAGGAAGCGGCAACGGAGTAGCTCATGCGATCGCTTTGGCCACCGTAACGCGCGATCAGGCGCTCTTCGGGCACCCAAGCCCCGGCCTCTCGTTCGAACGTATGCACAGCACCAACCATTGTGCCCCAGTTGCCACAGTACGTGTTCTCGGTCCACGCACCGATTGCCAACCGGTCCGCACTCTCGTCGATGGCAACCGACCAACCGAAACTCCCCCCAGGGTTGTCGGAGAACACCAACGAGCCAGGACGCGTCGACTTCAGGTACTCGGTCTGGGCCCAGTTCATCCCCTCGAACACGTAGGCCGCTCCGGTGCCGAACCACGCATTGTCGTCCTCATCGCCGTCCACCCCCATGGCTCCGCTGGCCTCGAACGGCGAACCGATGAGGACGGTCCTTGGTATGGAGGTCATGGAGAGCGCGACGGATCTGCCGAACTCGTCGTTCGTGTCCGTGTTGGAAGCCTTGAAGTAGGCGCGTTGAACCCAGGCGAATCCGGTGGGGTTTCCTGGGTCGTTCTCGATCAGATAGGCCGCTCCCGACGAAGGCCGGCTGTTGTCCGCCTCGTCCCCGTTCACCCCTTGGGCCATGCTGTCTTCGCCCGGAGCCCCAATGAGAACGAACTCGCCCGAGATGGCGACAGAGGTCCCGAACAGATCGCCCGCCTCGGCGTTGGTTGCCTTCAGATACCCACCGCGGATCCAATCCGGACCGGACCGGTTGAACACGTAGGCGGCACCGGCATTCGGCGCGAGGTCGTTCGAGGATAGTGGGTAGAAAGCGGTTCGCTCGCTGTCCTCGTTCGGAGCACCGATCAGGATCCGATCGCCGTTCGTCGCGACGGAATAGCCGAACGCATCTCCAGCCCCTGGGGCAAGCTCCTTGAGATAGGCCGTCTGGTTCCAGGCGCCGAACTCCTTCTCGAACACGTAGACCGCTCCGGAACCCGAGCGAGCGTTGGAGTTCTGAGAGTCGAGTCCGCCGTCCCCGTCCTCTCCTCGAGCCCCGACGACAATGGTGTCTCCCGAGATCGCGACGGAGAATCCGAACTCATCCCCCTGATCCGTATTGGACGCTTTCAGGTAGTCGGTCGGAACCCAGCCCGACCCCGTGAAGTTGAACACGTACGCCGCGCCGGAACCTGGGGCCGAGTTGTCGTTCTGGTCTCCATTCACTCCCGTCGCGCTGCTGTCTTCACCGTAGGCGCCGACGACGAGGGTCCCACCCGATACGGCCACCGAGTGACCGAAGAAGTCGTTCTCGTCGGGATTCGAGGACTTCGTGTATCGCTGACGCTGCAAGTCAGCCTGCATCGCCGCCGAGCCGGACGAGAACAGAGCCAGGGACGCAAGGAGCAGAGAGGCGAGCTTCATCGAGTGCACTCCGCGGGGATCGGTCGAAGACTTAGAACCACAGAGTAGAACGATACAACACGAAGCACGATCCGCGGCCTCCGGCACGCCTGCCTGGACCGATCCGTCGCTCGGGCCGCCCTCCATGTAGGGGACCGCGAACGGGCTGACGGCTTGGGCGGCAGGGCGATCACGGCTGGAGCGCTCCGCCGACATCCCTTGGCCCCGGCCGCCCGGAGCGACGCTCAGGCCCAGCTGGCGTCGTAGATCTTGCGCTCGGCGTCGCGCGGGGTCTCGGCGACGTCCATGAAGTGCGAGCCCTGGGCGTTCGGGAGGAACGTGAACACGTCCAGGACGACCGCGCCCTCCGGCCCGGCGACGAGGTCGTGCACGTTCTCGCGCGTCGTGCCGAGGCTCGAGAAGCGTCCCGGCAGGATCACGTCGTCGCGCACCTGGCGGATCTGGAAGGTCTCGCCCTTCGGCGGGACGAGCTCGTCGCCGAGGATGTCGTAGTTGCGCACGTGCGCCTCGCCCTCGCAGCCGAGGATCACGCCGTTGTAGCTGCGGTGGTCGTGGTGCGTGAAGCCCTTGCCCGGCTCGAGGTCGAACATCACGACCCACAGCTCGCGGGAGAAGTCCTCCTGGCCTTCGACGAACGCCTTCATCGTCTCCCCGGTCGCTTCCGGCGAGGTGGTCTCGAGGCGCGCCATCAGCTCGCCCACGGCCATCAGGTAGGCCTCTTCGCCCTGCCCGCCGGAGGCGACGAAGCGCTTGGCGCGCGGGTACATCTCGTCGAGGAACCCGGCGAGGTCGAGCGTGCCGTCCGTGCGCGGCGCCTCGAGAGAGGCGGCCGGCGCGGAGCCTTCGGCGGAGGCCTTGCGCGTCGGCGTGGAGCAGGCGGTCGCGAGACCGGCGGCGACCGTGGCGGCGGAGAGGCGCAGCAGGCTGCGGCGCTCGAGTCGAACGCCTTCGGCCACGGTCGTGCGGGGGCACTCGTCGAGCAGGACGGCGTCGTCGGAGAACAGGCTCATGGGAAGCTCCAGGGGCAGGGGGAACGGGTGCGAGGGGGCCGCATTGTGCACGAGGCGCCTCGAAACCTGTTGCTCCCCCGTTGCCGCCTGCGCGGCCTCACCCGTCCCGAACAGAACCGGGCTCCCGCCTCAGTCCGCGATCTGCACCCGGACGCGCCCGTCGTCCGACGTGTAGTCGAGCCCATCGGACGGGCCGACCTCTCCCAGGAGGAGCT
>CAZDYS010000134.1:0-9073 GCA_964509445.1 uncultured Planctomycetaceae bacterium | reverse complement strand
GCCCGTGAGTGTGCTCGTAGTTGAAGAGCTCGCCCTTGGCCATCCGCGCGATTGTCTTGGCCTTGCCGACGACGCGCGCGAGCCCCTGGGTCCCGCCCGTGCCCGGGAGCACGCCGAGCGCGATCTCCGGCAGCCCGCACCGACCGGACCCCTTGCGCGCGACGCGCAGGTCGGCCGCGAGCGCGACCTCCAGCCCGCCGCCGACGCAGTGGCCACCGAGCGCCGCGATCACGAGCTTCGGCGTGTGCTCCAGCCGCAGCAGGGTCTCGTTGGCGTGCAGGCAGAACGCGTACTTGAAGGCCGGCGTGACGTCGTTGAGCATCGAGATGTCGGCGCCGGCGCAGAAGAACTTCTCGCCCTCTCCGGCGAGCACGATCACCTGCACCTCGGTGTCGAAGCGAGCCGCGAGGATCGCCTCGTCCAGGTCCCGCATCATCTCGTGGGAGTACCCGTTCGCGGGCGGGTTCGTGAGGGTGATCCACGCGACGTGGCCGTCGACGCGGTAGGTGGCTTTGCCGTTCGGCAGCACCCGGGCGTTGGAAGTCATCGAGCTCGTTCGGTTGGGGGCCGGAAGGGCCGCGTGTTCTAGCAGAGCCACCGGCCACGCCGGAGCTCCGACCGCAGAATCCCGGCCGCCGGGCGCTACCATGCGCGGGACCCCTGCCCTGGAGCCCTTCGATGCACGGTCCGCTGTTCGCTCTTCTCCTCGCCCTCTCCCCGCCGTCTCCCCAGGAGCCGCTCGCGGTGGAAGACCTGCAGGTCGCGGCGCGGGTCTCCGGGGAGTCGTTCCGCGAGGAAGAGCTCGAGCTGATGCTCGCGGACGTGCGCGAGCGACTCGCGAGCTTCGAGCGGCTGCGCGCGATCCCGCTGCAGAACGACCTCGAGCCCGCGCTGTACTTCCTGCCCTGGCGCGAGCAGCGCACGGGCGAACCCCAGGAGCGCAAGACGCGACGCTCGCCGGTCTCGGCCGACACGGCGCGCCGTCCCGAGGACCTGGAGGAGCTCGCGTTCGCCTCGATCCCCGAGCTCGCGCGGCTGATCCACGCGCGCGAGGTGTCCTGTGTCGAGCTCACCGAGCTCTTCCTCGCGCGCCTCGCCCGCTTCGACGAGACGCTCTTGTGCGTCGTCGAGCTCACCGAGGCGCGCGCGCTGGAGCAGGCGGAGGCCCTCGACCGCGAGCTGGCGAACGGCACGTCGCGCGGGATGCTGCACGGGATCCCCTGGGTGGCCAAGGACCTGCTCGCGGTGCGCGGCACGCGCACGACCTGGGGCGCCGCTCCGTTCGAGGAGCAGGAGCTCGACCTCGACGCGACCGTCGTGCGGCGGCTGGACGAAGCCGGCGCCGTGCTGATCGCCAAGGTCTCCCTCGGCGCCCTGGCCTGGGGCGACGTGTGGTTCGGGGGACGCACGCGCAACCCCTGGAACCCGGAACAGGGCTCGAGCGGATCCTCCGCCGGTCCCGCCTCCGCCGTGGCGGCCGGCTGCGCGCCGTTCGGCATCGGCTCGGAGACCCTCGGCTCGATCGTCTCGCCCTCGACCCGCTGCGGCAACACGTCCGTCCGCCCCACCTTCGGGCGCGTCAGCCGCTTCGGCGCGATGACGCTGAGCTGGTCGATGGACAAGCTCGGTCCGATGTGTCGCTCCGCCGTCGACGCGGCCCTCGTCCTGGACGCGATCCACGGAGCGGACCCCGGGGATCCCACGACGGTCTGGCAGCCCTTCGACTGCGACGCCGCGGACTCCGTCGAGGGCTGGAAGGTCGGCTACTGGAAGAGCGCCTTCCCCGAGGACGGGCCTGCTCGTCGCGTCCTGGAGGAGCTCGGCGACCTGGGCGTCGAGCTGGTCGAGCTCGAGCTCCCCGCCTATCCCGTGAACGACATGTCCTTCGTGCTGTCGGCGGAAGCGGCCACGGCCTTCGACGACTTCTCGCGCAGCGACCAGGACGATGCGCTCGTGCGCCAGGAGCGGTTCGCGTGGCCGAACGTGTTCCGGCACGCGCGCCTCATTCCGGCCGTCGACTACCTGCGCGCGAACCGCCTGCGCACGCTGCTCACGCGCGACTACGAGGCCCTGCTCCGCGAGGTCGACGCGATCGTCCACCCGAGCTTCGCGGACGGGATCCTGACGGCGACGAACCTCAGCGGTCACCCCACGGTCGTCGCGCCGTGTCGCTTCACGGACGACGGCATGCCGGACTCGATCAGCTTCACCGCGCGCCTGTTCGGGGAGACGCGGCTGCTGCAGCTCGTGCGGGCCTGGCAGTCCGCGACGGACTACCACCTGCGTCAGCCGGAGCTGGCGGCCTCCTCGAGGTAGCGCTTGGGGACGCCGATCTCGGCGACCAGCACGCGGCCCGCGAGGCGCGGCCCCTCGCGCAGCTGGAAGCCCAGCTTCGGCGCGAGGAACGTCACCGTCACGTCGGCGCGGACCGCGGCTCCGAGCACCTCCCCGGTGTCGGCGTCCAGACCGCTGGGGAGATCGATGGAGAGGACGGGGACGCCGGCCGCCTCCACCGCGCGGACCGCGTCGGTCCAGGGACTCGCCAGCGGTCGCGAGAGCCCCGTGCCGAACAGCGCGTCGACGAGGACCGACGCCTCGCTCCAGCTCCGCGCGCGCTCGGCCACCTCCTCCGCCGTCGTGCAGACCGCGACCTCACCCCCCACGTCCCTCCACAGCGCGAGGTTGAGCTGCACGTCCGCGCTTCCCGCCGCGAGCTGCTCGCGCGCCCCCACGAAGGCGACCTCGACCGGGACGTCGCGGTGCAGCAGCGTGCGGGCGACGACGAGTCCGTCTCCGCCGTTGTTGCCCGGGCCGCACAGCACGACCACCGGGCCCGCGGCGCGACGCAGGGCCAGCACCTCGCGGGCTGCCTCGCGGCCGGCGTTCTCCATCAGGGTGAAGGACGGGATGCCGTGCTCCTCGATCGCGCGGCGGTCGAGGTCGCGAACGGCGGCACGGGAGAGAGCGATCGTCTGCATGCGGGCATCCTAACGCCGGCCTCCGCCCGAGGAGGTGCGGGCTCGCGGCGCCCCCCCTGCAGCTCGGGCCCGAGCCGCGTACACTCGACCTCATGCTCCTCGCTCCGGTCGTCCTCCTGGCCCTGCCCCCTCTCCCGGCTGCCCGCGCGGAGGACGGATTCACCGAGACCGTGCTCCCCTTCCTCCAGCGGCACTGCGTCGAGTGTCACTCCGGGGAGGACCCCGCGGGCGAGCTGGACCTCGACCGACTGCGCAGCCGCGAGGACGCTCGCGCGGCTCGCTCGACCTGGCGCCGGGTCCACGCCGAGCTGCGCTGGGACGAGATGCCGCCGGCCTTCGTCGAGGAGCGGCCCAGCGAGGAGGAGCGACGCGCGGTCCAGGAGTGGATTCGCGCGACCTTCCAGGAGGCGCCGTCGGACGAGGGCCTCGCGCCGACGGAGCCCACGGCAGAGGACGAGTCGCCTGCGCACCGAGGCCGCGCCGTCACCCTGCGGCGGCTCAACCGCTTCGAGTTCGAGAACGCGGTGCTCGACCTGTGCGGCGTCGCGATCGACGCCGCCGAGCTGCTCCCGCCGGACCAGATCGGGCTGGGCTTCGACGTGATCGGCGAGACCCTCTCGATGCCGCCGCTCCTCTTCGAGCGGCTGTTCGAGGCGGCGGAGCAGGTCGCGGCGGTGGCCCTTCCGCCCGCAGGCGAGTCCGGCCGGCCGAAGCAACGCATCCTCGCGGCGGACCTCGAACAGCGCGGTGGGAGCCGCTACGACGAGCGGCACGAGCGCGTGTGGATGTACGCGCCGAGCCGCGTCGCCATCCCCTTCTCCACGGCGCGCGCCGGGACCTACGCGCTGCGGGTCGCGTCGGCCGAGCAGCACGCCGGCCCCGAGCACGCGCGCCTCGCGCTGACCGTGGACGACCGCAAGCACGCGGAGGTTCGCGTCGAGGCCGACCTCGCGAAGGGCCTGGAGACCCTGCAGACGGACGAGATCCTCGTGCAGCTCGAGCCGGGGAAGCACACCTTCGCGGCCGACTTCGTCAACGACTACTACCGGCCGGAGGACCCGGATCCGGCGAACCGCGACCGCAACGTCGCGGTCGCGTGGCTCGAGCTCGAGGGACCGCTCGACGCCCCGCTGCGCACACCGTTCCAGGAGCGCTACCTCACCGCCGGACGCTCGGCGGAACAGGTGCTCCAGGAGCTCGCTCCGCTGTTCTGGCGCGGATCCGCCTCCGCACGGGACGTTCGCGGCCTGCTGAACCTGAGCGCCGCCGACGACCCTCTCGAGGAGCGCGTCCGGGTGGCGCTGATCGCCCTCCTGGCCTCGCCGCGCTTCCTGTTCCGCGTCGAGCCCGCCCCCGGGGACGGCGAGCGGCGTCCACTCCACGGGCACGAGCTCGCGACGCGCCTCTCCGCCTACCTGTGGAGCAGCGTCCCGGACGCCGAGCTCCTGTCCCTCGGGGACGCGCTCCAGGAACCGGACACGCTCGCGCGCGAGGTGCGACGCATGCTGCGCGACGCGCGTGCGAGTCGACTGCCGCGCGGCTTCGCGCTGGCCTGGCTGCAGCTCAAGCGGCTCGAGGTCAGCTCCCCGGACCCGCTGCTGTTCCCCGCCTTCGACGCGGACCTGCGGGAAGCGATGCAGCGCGAGTCGACCCTGTTCTTCGAGGCCGTCCTGCGCGAGGGCCGACCGATCTCCGAGCTCCTGGAGGCCGACTTCACGTTCGCCAACGAGGCGCTCGCGAAGCACTACGGCCTGCCCGGCGTGCGCGGAGACGCGATGCAGCGGGTCCCCGTCCCGGCCTCGCTCCGCGGGCGGCGCGGAGGACTGCTCGGACAGGCCAGCGTGCTGACCGCGACCAGCAACCCGAACCGCACCTCTCCCGTCCTTCGCGGGAAGTGGGTGCTCGAAGCGTTGCTCGCGACGCCCCCGCCGGCCCCGCCGCCGGGCGTCGACTCCCTGGAGGAGGACGGCAGTGCCGTGCTGGCCGCCACGCTGCGCGAGCGGCTCGAGGAGCACCGCGCGAACCCGAAGTGCGCGACCTGCCACGCTCCGATGGACGCGCTCGGCTTCGCGCTCGAACCCTACGACGCGGTCGGAGCCTGGCGGGAGAGCGACGGCCGCAACCCGATCGACGCGAGCGCGGAGCTCCCGAGCGGCAAACGCATCGACGGCCCGAGCGACCTCGTCGCGCACCTCCTCCAGGACGGGCGGCTGCTGCGCGGCCTGCTGCACCACCTGGCGACCTACGCGCTCGGACGCGGGCTCGACGCGCGCGACCGGCAGGAGCTGGACGCGCTCGCGGTCGAGCTGGGGCCCGATCCCGCGCTCGACGAGGTGATCGCGGGGATCACGCGACTCGACCCGTTCCGTCACCGCTATGGTGGAGAGCGATGAGGTTGCCTCCCGCCACGACGCGCCGCGCCTTCCTCCGAGCGGGCGCCGGCGCACTCGCGCTTCCGCTGCTCCCGTCCCTGGCGAGCGCGCGCTCGGCCTCCGCCAGCTCGCGGCGCCTCGCGATCGTCTACCTGCCCAACGGGCTGCACATGCCGGACTGGCGTCCGCGCGAGGTCGGCCCCCTGGGAAGCGAGCTGCCCGCGACCCTGCAGGTGTTGGGACGCCACCGCGAGCACGCGACGGTGCTGTCCGGGCTGACGCTCGACAAGGCCCGCGCGAACGGCGACGGACCGGGAGACCATGCACGCGCGGCGGCGGCGTTCCTGACGTGCGCGCAGCCCGTCAAGGCGGACGGCAGCATCGTCGAGGTCGGTCGCTCCGCCGATCAGCACGTCGCCGACGGCATCGGCCAGGACACGCGCTTCGCGTCCCTGCAGCTCGGCTGCGACGCCGGCATGCAGTCCGGTCAGTGCGACTCCGGCTATCCCTGCGTGTACTCGAGCAACCTGGCCTGGAGCTCGCCGCACACGCCTCTGACGCACGAGTCCCATCCGCGCCGGCTCTTCGACCGACTGTTCGGCGTGGGACTGGCGCACCTCTCGCCCGAGGAGCGGGCGCGACGCGTGCGCACGAAGCGAAGCGTCCTCGACTTCGTGACGCGGGAGGCACGCGACCTCTCGACGAAGCTCTCCCTGCGGGATCGACGCAAGCTCGAGCAGTACCTCGAGGGCGTCCGCGCACTCGAGCGGCGGATCGACGCCGCGACCGATCCCGCGGCCATCGCGCTGGAGCGCCCGAGCGGGAGACCGGACGACTTCGCGGAGCACGCGGAGCTCCTGATCGAGCTGCTGGTGCTCGCCTTCGCGAGTGACGCCACGCGGGTGGGCACCTTCCTGATGGCGAACGAGGGTTCCAACCGCACCTATCGCTCCCTGGACGTGAGCGAGGGGCACCACTCCCTCTCCCACCACGGCAAGGATCCCCAGAAGCAGGCGCAGATCGCCCGGATCAACCGGTTCCACCTGGGCCTCTTCGTGAGGTTCCTCGATCGGCTCGCGGAGGAGGACCTGCTCGCGGACACGCAGGTGGTGCTGGGCAGCGGGATCGCAGACGGCAACAGCCACGTCCACCACGACCTTCCGCTGCTCCTGTGCGGGGCGAGCGGTCTGGCACCGGCGGGACAGCACGTGCTGCTCCCGGACGAGACTCCGCTGGCCAACCTCTGGCTCTCGGTGATCCAGTCCTTCGGAGGAGACCTCGAGCGCTTCGGGGACTCGACCGGGACGCTGACCCTGCTCTAGCCGAGTTCACGGGCCGGTGCCCTCGATCGCGAGCGACCGGCCACCCGTACGCCGGGCCAGATCGTCCCAGAAGTCCTGCAGGCGACTGGTCGCGTCCACGAGGATCGAGTCGACCGCGCAGGCCCGGAGCTGGTGCCGCTCCTCGTACAGAGGCACGATCAACTCCAGGCGATGCCGCCGCCCTCCCGTGGGAGCCCCGTCCGTCAGGACGCAGAGGGTGTCGATCGTCGGGTCCTCGAGCGCAAGCATCGCCGCGTCCCAGAAGTTGCCCGTGCCGCGCTCCCCGGCCCGTTCGTAGAACGCCAGGGCGGCGCGGACGTTCGCACGCGTCGCCGGCACGGCGCTGCGCTTCCAGGCGCGCGGCTGCTCCGTGTAAGTGACGAGCTGGAAGTGCGTCGTCTCCGGGAGCGCGCGCAGCGCCTGCTCGAGCGCCTCTCCGACCTCGTCCTTGGGCAGGCGCCCGTTCTCGCCGGGCGTCCACATCGAGCCGGACAGGTCGATGAGGAACGCGACGTTCTGGGAGAGGATTGGCAGCCCCGCGAACCGGGCGGACGTCGTCACGGCGGCGTCGCGCACGGGGCGCTCGTCCGACCCCCCGGCGTTCCCGCGCGGCGCACGCCAGTCCTCCGGCAGCAGCGCGTGCCAGTCCCGCCACGGCCGTGGGTCGCGGCGGTGCTTGCGCCCGGAGGCGCGCTGCAGCAGCGAGACGAGGCGTCGCGCCAAGCGCTCCTCCGTCTCCTCCGCGAGCCGCTCGATCAGGTGCTGGAAGGCGTCGCGGCTCCCGCGCGCAGCGAGCGCGTCGAGAGCTGCCCAGCGAACGCCCGGTGCCTCGTCGCAGGCGAGCTGCGCCAGGGTTCCGAGCACCTGCTGGTCGAGGAGGGCTTCCTGAGCGAGCGCGTGGGCGGCGGCCGACCGGACGTGCGTCGAGGCGTCCTTCGCCGCGGAGCGCGCGACGCGCAAGGCCTCACGCGCCCCGGGCCTCTCGCCGAGCGGGTCGCTCCCCGCCTCGTCCGCTCCGGAGGCCCCATCCCGGTCCTCGCCCGTCTCCGGCTCCTCGACCAGCGCCGCCAGGGCGATCACCATGCGACCGCGACAGCCGTCGTCTCGCTCCGACTGCGCGCGTCGCTCGAGGAACGCGCGCAGCTCCTCGCGTCCCCGAAGGCGATCGGCGCGCGCCAGTCGCTCGACCGACCACGCCGCCATCCGGCGTACCTCGGCGTCCCGGTCGCGCAGCGCCCGCAGCAGATGCTCGGCCGACACGGGTCGCGCGCAGCGACCGAAGACCTCGGCCACGCGGCGGCGGACCCACTCGTCCTTCGAGCGCAGCCCCTGCTTCCCGGTGAGTCGCGCGAGCTCCTGCTCCTCGTCCATCGCGCCGAGGACCAGCTGCGCGGTGTCCGCGACCTCGCCCTTGGGGTCCGCCAGGCCGCGCACGACGAGCTCCCAGGCCTCCTCCTCGTCGAGGGCCGCCAGCTTCTCCATCGCGCGCTGTCGCGTCCACTTGCTGCCGTCGCGCGCGCGTCTGCGCAGCTCCGCCGGAACGGCTTCGTCGTCGACCGCCCCCAGGAGCGCCAGCACGGCCACCACCGCGGCTCTCCACCCCCCCGCCCGAACTCGAATGCTCATGCGAACGAGACCGCGCGAGACGCCGGTCGGTTTCCCGCGGGGGACGAGAAGCGTCCCCCGGGCCTACCGAATCGGGCGCGAGGGTCGTCGCCTAGGGAACGTCCGGTGGACCGACCAGCTGATCGGCGATCACGCGCGGCGCGTCGTCCCCGGCCGGGGAGGGTCCTGCCGCCGGGCCCTCGGGCGTGCGGTAGCTCGAGGCGTTCGGGACCACGAGGTCACCCGCCGCCAGCACGGACAGCGAGCCGGCGTAGCCCGGGTCCTCGCGCAGCAGCGCCTCCCCATCGAGGGTCCGCACCAGGAGCTCCTCGCCGACGGGCCCGACGGAGGCCCCGTCCGCGAGGGACAGGATCGGCACCCAGCGATCCACCTCGGCGTCCCCGTCCAGGTCGCGCGGCTCGCGCGGGAGACCCGTGAGGCCCAGGGAGCGGTCGAACGCGAGGACGAACCAGCGGTCGACGTGGGTCGCGTCTCCGTTGGCGTCGTTCGCGAGCGCGTGCCGGTAGAGGAAGCGCCGCGGCGGAGCGACGCGGATCGCGGCCCCGACCGCGTCCTCGAGGAACACCGGTCGGTTCCAGGCGTTCGCGCCGGTCTCCCACAGGTAGAGCTCGTCCGCGAGCCAGCTCCCCTCGACCGTCCCCGCCGAAACCGTGGAGCTCGTGAGCAGCGGCCCCGAGAGGAGCCCGGCCCGCTCGGGACCGCTGGCCGGCACCTCGCCGTCCGCCAGACCGACGCGACGCAGCGTGCCGCCGTCGTCGCGGTAGAGCGTGAGGTC
>CAZDYS010000133.1:0-9092 GCA_964509445.1 uncultured Planctomycetaceae bacterium | reverse complement strand
GCGTTTCACGTGGGGGAAGGCGGGGCCCGGAGCGGGCTGTGTTGGCGGGGGGGCGGGGGGCGCCGGCACGAGAGCGGGAGCCGCCACCAGGAGGAGGGGGGCGAGAGCGGACATGGGGGACCTGGGGGAGGGAACGAACGGTGGGGGGGAACGGGGGGAGGTATCGGCCCCCGCGGCGCCTCGATTCCTTGGACCAAAGGCCTAGGGCGGGCGGGCTGGAGCCGCCCCGTTCGGCGGCTATTCCCAAAGGCGAGAAAACGCACAACGTTTTGCAGGTTCTTGTCGAAGGACGGTGCAGCCGGGGATCCCCCTCCCCGTCGCGACGAGCACTTCCCCCTCTGCTCCGCTTCCACGCGTCCCCCCCGCGCGCGGAAGTGCCCCTCTCCGCGCCCTCTCCGCGCCGCGTATGCCCACCCGACTCCCTGCCGTCCCGCCCCGGAGCGCCCGCGCGTTCCGGCCGGGCGACGACAACGTGTTCCTGTCGCTCGCGGCCGAAGCCCGAGCGATCCTGTCCCCGAACGGGGCGTTCCTGCAGGCCGACGACGGCTTCGCGGAGCTCCTCGGCGTCGAGCCGGCGCACCTCTCCGGCTACTGCCTGCGCGACTTCGTCTGCTCGGCAGACCTCGTTCGCCTGAAGGACGCGTTCGAGGAGCTCGTCCACGAGCCGGTCGTGAAGAACCTCGAGCTGCGCCTGCTGCGCGCGGCGCGACGGTGCACGATCGCCGTGAGCGCGCGTCGCGAAGGAGACCGCGTGTACCTGGTGGCGCGCGAGGTCGAGCGAGAGGAGCCCGCCCGGCAGCTCCTGGCGCGGCCGAACAGCCTCTCGGAGGTGACGGTCGACATGCTGCGTTCGATCTGCCGCATCCAGAACCTCGCCGTGCTCGAGGACCACCCGCACGCGGTCTTCGACTTCCTCCTGTCGGAGTTCCTGCGCATCACGCAGAGCGAGAGCGGCTTCATCGGAGAGGTCGCCCACAGCGATTCCGGGGAGCGCTACCTGAAGATGCAGGCCATGACCGGCGGAGGCTGGGGATCCCAGGACGGGTTCCCCTCCGAGCTCACGCCGCCGCGTCTGGAGTTTCGCGATCTGCACGCGCGCATCGGGGACGTCCTCAAGAGCGGCGAGCACGTGATCGCGAACGACCTCGGCGGAGGAGATCCAGAGGAGGCGGACGCCGTCTCGTCGTTCCTGGGACTCGCGCTGTGCGACTCCGAGGGGCTGGTCGGCGTGGTCGGCATCGTGAACCGCTCGAAGGGCTACGACCGCATCCTGGTCGAGTTCCTGGAGCCCCTGATCGCCACCTGCGCCTCCTGCCTGCGGGCCTACGGCATCCGCCGGCAGCGGCGCGAGGCCGAGGCCGAGCTGCGTCAGTCCGAGCGCCTCCGTCACGAGCTGGAGCTGGCCCACGTCGCTCGCGTGGCCTCGGCCGGTGAGCTCGCGGCCTCGCTCGCGCACGAGCTGAACCAGCCGCTCAGCGCGATCCTGACGAACGCGCGCACGGCGCAGCGGTGCCAGGCCGCGGGCCTCCCGGAGTCCGAGCTCGTGGAGATCCTCGAGGACATCGTCTCCGACAGCCAGCGCGCCGGCCGGATCATCCACAAGCTACGCGCGTTCCTGCGCGACGGTCGCGTCGAGCGGGAGCCCCTCGACCTGAACTCCGTGGTGCAGGGCGTCGTCGAGCTGCTCGAAGGGGTCGACCCGAAGTGCGGCTCCTGCCTGCGCGTCGAGCTCGGGACAGAGCTGCCGGAGGTCGAGGCCGACCGGACCCAGATCGAGCAGGTCCTCGTCAACCTGATCCGCAACGGGCTGGAGGCCATGGCGCACCTGCCTGTCGAGGAGCGCGAGCTGGTCGTGCGGACGCGCGTCTCGAGCGACCGCTCGGTCGAGTGCTCCGTGGTCGACCGTGGGAGCGGCGTCGAGGACGTCGAGGCGCTGTTCGACCCCTTCTACACGACCAAGGACGACGGCATGGGGATGGGCCTGCCCATCAGCCGGACCATCGTCGAGGCCCACGGCGGACACCTGGAGGTGGACTCCGCTCCGGGAGTGGGCACGACCATGGAGTTCACCTTGAGCTCCGCCAAACCGCGAGGTGAAGAGTGACCGCGAAACGCAAGACCGTGGTGATCGTCGACGATCACGATTCCGTCCGCCGCTCGCTGGAGAGACTGCTGCGCTCGTGCGGCTGGGAGACCCGCTCCCACGGCTCCGCGGAGGAGTTCCTCGAGCATGCGCGACCCTCCGGCCCCAGCTGCCTGGTCCTGGACGTCCGGCTGCCGGGCGCGAGCGGCCTGGAGCTGCAGGAGGGTGGAGGAAGCTCGCTGCCGATCGTGTTCATCACGGGCCACGCCGACGTCCCGGTGACGGTGCGCGCCATGAAGTCCGGTGCGGTCGACCTGCTGGTCAAGCCGTTCGAGGACTCGGACCTGATCGACGCGGTCGAGCGGGCGCTCGAGCGTGACGAGGAGCGGCTGGAGCGGCTCGAGCGGGATGCCGAGACCCACGAGCACTACGCGAAGCTGACCCCGCGGGAGCGCGAGGTGTTCGAGCTCGTGGTCACCGGGCTCCTGAACAAGCAGATCGCGCTGCGGCTCGGCGTCAGCGAGAAGACCGTGAAGGTCCACCGCGGGCAGGTCATGCGCAAGCTCAACGCTTCCTCCGTGCCGGACCTCGTGCGCGCGTTCGACACCGTTCGCGAGGCCGCCTAGCGGAAGCCGGCGCGCGCGAGGCCGTCCTCGCCGCCCAGCAGGCTCGCGAGGTCGACCTCGCTCGGCAGCGCGAGCGTGCTGAAGGGCGCGTCGCGAACCGGCTGCGAGGAGCGTCGCTCCCAGTCGAACAGGCGGTAGTCGGCGCTCGCGAGGAGCTCCCCGATCGGGCCCGCCTTGCGCTCACCGACCTCGCACAGCAACACGGGCCGCGCGCTCCGCAGGAGCTCGCTCGCACCCGAGAGGACTTCGACCTCGGCGCCCTCCACGTCGATCTTGACCACGTCCGGCGCCGTGCGGCGCTGCAGCAGCCAGTCGAGCGTCAACGTCGGCACGGGCAGGCGCTCGCGCGTACCGCCGGACTGGCTGTTCCCGGACACGAGGTCGAGGTGACTCGAGGAGCGCCCCCGGTTCGCGATATGGAACTCGAGGAGGTCGAGCTCGCGCCCCACGGCGACCGGCAGCACCTCCAGACGTCGCTCGCCCGCGTAGGACCGGCGCGCGGTCCTGCGCAGCAGGGAGACCAGGAACAGGTCGGGCTCGAAGGCGGTGACCCGACCGTGGTTCCCCGTGCTCTCCGCGGCGGCGACGGAGAAGAGTCCCACGTTCGCACCCACGTCCCAGACCTCCTGGCCCGGACGAACCACGTGCTCCGCGAAGTCGAACAGCTCCCGGCCGAGACCCGAGAGGTCCCGTCGCCAGTAGCTCAGGGCCGAGTCCGGGGTCACGTAGATCGGGGTTCCGGCGAAGGGCGGCGGAAGGGTGCGGCGCAGGACGCGCTCGCGACTGACGTGCTCGAGGAGTTTGCGGATCATGCTGCGGTCTCGATGGGGGACACGGTGCGGGCGCGTTCGTAGGCAGTACGGAGACGAGTCGCGACGGAACGCCAGGTGAAGCGACGCATCGCCTCCCTGCCGCGCCCACCCATCGCGCGTCGTTCGAACGGAGAGAGAGCGAGGAGCCGTTGGAGCCCTTCGTGGAGGGAGGCAGGACCGGTGTTCGTGACGAGGCCGGCGCGTGCTTCGCTCACGACGTCGCAGGCGCCGACGCGGTCGGTGCAGAGGACCGGGGTGCCCGCGGCGAGCGCCTCCAGCACGACGTTGCCGAAGTTCTCACCGTGGGAGGGCAGGACGAGCGCGTCGGCGGACCGAAGCAGTCGCTCCTTCGCGTCGCCCTGGACGCAGCCCGCGAAACGGAGGCGGGACGCGACCCCGTGCTCCCGGGCGCGCGCCTCGAGCGCCTCGCGCAGCCCCTCGTCGTCGGGGCCGGCCAGCACGAGGCGGCACGGCGGAAGTCCCCGGAGCGCGTCGATCAGGTCGGCCAGTCCCTTCTTCCAGGACAGGCGCCCGAGGAAGAGGAGCTCCAGCGGTCGGGCCGGGTCGGAGCGTGACTCCACGACGTGCGTCGCCGGCAGGTCGACCCCGTTCGGGACGACCTCGATCGGAGTCCGGACGCCGAGCCTTCGAAGGTCGCGTTCCTCGAGCCCGCTCGTCGCGTGCAGGAACGCGGCGCGCTCCCAGGTGCGCTGCTCGAACAGCCGGATCCAGGCGCGCTTGCGCCGTCGCCCGCGCTCCTCGATCAGCTCGGGGCACAGCATCCCCCGCGGCGAGAGCACGAACGGAACGCCCGCGCTCTCGGCCGCCCGCGCGGCCCGCAGGGTCGGCCACAGGAAGGTCGAGTGGAGGTGGACCAGGTCGAAGGTGCGGACGCCCTCGGCGAGCGCGCTCCCGAGCGCGGGCGAGCGGTAGAGACGACGCGGGGACGTCACCGGGAAGTACGTCACGCCGACTCCGTCGAGCACCTGGCGCTCGCCGATCGGCACGTCGAGGGTCCCGGGGCCGTCGACGTTCGTCGTGTAGACCTCCATCTCGTCCCCGCCATCCGCCAGCGCGCGGCAGAGGGCGTGGACGCTGAAGATCGGACCCCCGTAGCGCACCGCGGGCAGGTAGGTCGGGACCACGTGGAGGATCTTCACGCGAGGCTCCTGCGGACGCGCGCCGCCGGTCGTCGCGGGCCCAGCCAGCGGAAGAACAGGACGAGCAGGAGCGCGTACTGGAGCACGGCTCCGAAGACGAGCGTGAAGTCGGACTCGATCAGGATCAGGCGACTGAACAGGATGCAGCCGATCACGAGCGTTCCCGTTCCCGCACGCGGACTGTTCAGCCAGCGGTCGAGCAGGAAGTAGAGGACGCCCAGGCCGAGCATCCCGAACGTGAAGCCCGTGAAGCCGAAGTTCGCGTAGAGCTCCACGGGGATCGGGAGGTTCACCGCCGTCGTGCGGTCGTGGTCGGCGATCAGCTGGTAGCGGTGCCCGAAGGCCTGACCGATCTGCTTGGAGGGCTTGTCGGGCCAGAGGACGCGCGGGATCCAGGTCGTCGGCAGCGTCGCGTAGGTCTCCCCCTTCCAGTAGGGCACGTGGGCGGGCGTGAGCTCGACCACGTGCGTGAAGGTCCCGAGGTGCGCGACGCGCGCCGACACGACCTCGAAGGCGTCGCCGAACACCTCGCCGGGCTCCTCCTCGAAGCGGGTGGAGAGCATCTCGACGAAGAGGACGGAGCGTTCCCACAGACCGGCCTCCGCCGCCGCGCCGTCCTCGGCCCAGACCTGGTCGCGGAACGCGTGCACGTTGCCGCGCATCAGGAGCACGGCCAGGGCGCCGGTGCCGAGCAAGGCCAGAGGCACCCGTCTCCCGGCTCCCCAGGTGACCAGCATCAGGAAGACGCCCGCGTAGGCGAGCTGCGCGACGGAACCGTGACCGACCTGGACGAACAGGTAGCCGGGGATCAACGCGAACCACAGCAGTCGCGTCATCCCACGCGAGAGCTGCCCGTCGAAGAACAAGAGGAGCAGCATCGCGAGCCCGGCCTGGAACAGCATCTGCAAGAAGCGCAGCGGCTGCGTCAGCGCGCCCGGGATCGGCAGCATGCGCTCCGCGAAGAGCGCGAGGAACCCGACAGTCAACAGCGCCGGCAGGACCGCGCGGGCGCGCTGCCAGTCGAGCTCGAGACGGACCGGTTGCAGGCTCGTGAGCCAGCTCGAGGCCAGCGACCAGCCGAGCAGCAGAGCGACCCAGCCGGCCAGCGCGATCCAGAGCGTTCGCTCGACTCCGGCCACGCTCCACCGCAGGGTCTCGACTCCGAACGTGTCGTCGAACAGGACCGGAGAGCCGAAGTAGAGCGCGTAGAGGACGCCGAGGACCGGGAGAAAGGGGGTCCGTCCGACGCGGTCCGGGTGCGAGCGCCGCAGCGCGCCCCAGCGCAGCGCCGGCAGGAGGCCGAGGAAGCACACGGCGGCTCCCAGGTAGGGCACGAACGCGCCCCCGGGTCCCCAGTCGCGGCGCGTCGCGCACCAGAGCAGGAAGAGGAGCGCCAGGGGCGGTAGGAACGGAGTCCAGCCACGGTCCCTGGCCTCGGCCTGGTGCGCACGCGAGGACGGGACACCGACGCTGTCGGGGGATCGCTCGTCCCCGGCAGCGAGGCGAGCCTCGGTTCCGTGCAGGCTCACGCCGCGCCCCTCACGCCCGCGGGGATCGGGGGGACGGCTCGGTCGAGGAGGCCGCGCATGCGCGCGGCCATCTCGTCGAAGTGGAACCGCTCGAGAGCCTCGGGAACGTGCCGTGGGGCCTGCAGCCGGTCGAGGAGGCCGTCGACGAGGGCGTCCTCGTCGAACGGGTCGACCAGGCGACCGAGCTCTCCGTCCGCCAGGGCGTCGCGACTCCCGTCGCGGGAGCTCCCGAGCACCGGCAGCCCGCAGGCCGCCGCCTCCAGGAAGACGATCCCGAAGCCCTCGGTGGTGCTCGTCAGCGCGAAGGCGTCCGCGACCAGGTAGTGGGCGTGCTTCTCCTCCTCCGGGATGCGTCCCGCGAAGACCACGTGGTCCTCGAGACCGCTCGCCTGCGCGGCCTGCTGAATGCGCGCGGCGTCCGGGCCTTCGCCCACGACGAGCCAGGTCAGGTTCGGGACCCGCTCCAGCACGCGCGGGAGCGCGGCCAGGATCTCGTCGTGTCCCTTCGTGCGTCCGTTCCCGAGCATGCGTCCGAGCGTGAGGAGGACGCGCCGGCCGTGCAGTCCGTAGCGCTCGACCAGCGAGGCTGGCTTCGGCCCGGGGCCGAGCCGTTCGGCGTGCACCGGGTTGTTGTTCACGTGCACCCGCTCCGGCGCGACGCCCGACCAGCCGAGGAATCGCTCGCGGGTCGTCCGGCTGGAGGAGGTGACGACGTCCGCGCGCGCGATGGCGCGCCGCCTCCAGAGGGACTTCGGCGCCTCCCAGGCGTCGATGCCGTGAATGGTGAGCCACAGCGGGACGTGCAGGCGCCAGGCGAGCGCGGCGGCCACCGGCATCAGGTTCACGTGCAGGCAGAACACGAGATCCCACGAGCCCGTACGGGCGAGCTCGTAGGCGCGTCGCGCGTAGCGCAGCGGCGAGCCCGGGCAGGCCTCGCTCGTGAGGGACTCGGGGGTGGCGGGACCGCCGTCCGGGCGCCGGCGCGCGAGCAGGTGGACGCTCTCCACGCGCTCCGACGTCGCGAGTCCGTCGAGGAAGTCGCGCGTTCCCTGGGCGATGCCCGCGAAGCCGCCGTAGGACTCCGGCCCTAGCGCGAGGACATGCACGGCTCTTCCTCGAGCGGACCGACGGGGGAGGAGGTGGCGAGGTGCTCGAGGAGCTCCCGCCAGGCGTCGCAGCACGGCACCCGCTCGCGGTGACGCAGGAACCATGCGCGGCCCGAGCGTCCCATGGCGTCGCGCTCCGCCGGGCGCGCGACCAGGTCCCGGAGCGCCCTCGTGAGAGCTACCGGCTCCCCGATCGGGAGAGCGCGCCCGCCGCCGGACGCCTCGAGGTCCTCGGCACTCTCGCAGCGCGACGGACCGACGAACAGGACCGGCCGCTCGGAGGCGAGCTGGCCGTAGAGCTTGCTGGGGACGGACACGCCGACCTGCTCCTCCCGCAGCGAGACGAAGTGCGCGTCGGCGGCGCGCAACAAGGCCCCGAGCTCGCCCCGCTCGACGGGGTCGTGGAAGCGGACGTTGCGGAGGCCACGCTCCGCCACGAACGCCTCGATCTCGCTTCGGCGCGGTCCTCCTCCGACGAACGCGAAGGTCACGTCGTCGCCGTCCCGGTCGAGCGTGGCGGCGGTCTCCAGGAGTTCGTCGAAGCGGTGCACGAGCCCCGCGTTGCCGGAGTAGAGCAGGACGAATCCCTTCCAGGAGAGCCGTTCTCGCAGGCGAGCGACCTCGGCGTCCGTCGCGACCGTCTCGTCCGCACGGCTCCAGATGGGGACCGTGCTGATCCGCTCCGGAGAGACGCCGCGCCGGCGCGCTCGTTCGCCCTGGTAGGGGCCGAGGACGACGTTGTGGGTGGCGCTGCGCAGCGTCCAGCCGTAGAGCGCCTCCAGGCAGCGGCCGAGGAGGGAGTCGCGGAGCAGCATGCCGGCCTCGAACTCCGCGTCCGGGTGGTGGTCCATCAGGTAGCACACGTGGCGTACGCCGCGCAGGCGTGCCGCCAGGCTGCCCCAGAACCCGAGCATCGGCGGTGTCGTCAGGGTCACCGTCACGTCGGCCCAGCTCGACGCGAGGACGCGCGGTCCCGCGGCGAGGTGGAAGCCCGCGTAGCCGCCCAGGCGGCGACCGCCGGGGACCTGGAGGCGCCGGATCTGGACACCGTTGCGCACCTCGCGCGCCGGCAGGAGGACGTCGCGCTCGCGGGGCCTCGCGCAGAGCACGCGCACCTCGTGCCCGGCGCGAACGAGGGACTCGGCCAGGTCCGTGAGGTGCTGGCCCGTGCTCTTCGTCTCCGGCCAGTAGTGCTGGTTTACGAGCTGGACGCGGACCACGACGACTTCTCCCCGGACAGGGCCCCCGCGGGGCGGAGCTCGCCGCTCTGGAGCATCTGACGGTGGATCCACTCGTAGGTCCGCTCCATGCCCTCGCGGAGCGAGATGGACGGTTCCCAGCCGAAGTGGGTTCGGAAGAGCGTGTTGTCGCTGTTGCGGCCGTTGACGCCGCGCGGTGCGTCCAGCTTGTGGTCGCGCTCCAGCTCGAGGCCGGCGATGTCCTCGACGACGCTCACGAGCCCGTCGATCGTCGTCAGCTCGGCGGACCCGAGGTTCAGGGGCTCCACGACGTCGCCGTACATGATCGCTTCGATGCCGCGAATGCAGTCGTCGATGTACATGAAGCTGCGCGTCTGCGTGCCGTCACCCCAGACCTCGATGCGGTGGTCATCGGAGTACAGCGCCTCGAGCACCTTCCGGCTGATCGCGGCGGGAGCCTTCTCGCGACCGCCCCGGTACGTACCGTGCGGTCCGTAGACGTTGTGGAAGCGCGCGACGCGCGTCTCGAGTCCGAAGTCCTCGCGGAAGTGCCGGCACATGCGCTCGGAGAAGAGCT
>CAZDYS010000132.1:0-9118 GCA_964509445.1 uncultured Planctomycetaceae bacterium | reverse complement strand
ATCACCTCGACGGTGACCTGGCTGTAGACCGTGTAGCCGTTCTTGAGCGTGGGGCGCAGCGCGCCCGCTCGGAGGGACTTCGCGGGATCGGCGACGATCTTCTCCGGCGCGACGCGGTCCGTCAGCCCGAGGCCGCCGCACGCCTCGCAGGCACCCAGCGGATGGTTGAAGCTGAAGTGGCTGCGCGTGAGCGCCACGCCGCCCGGATCCTTCGCCTCGCGCGCGTAGGCGAGCCGCAGGAGGTCGAGCACGCCGCTGAGCGTGCCGACGGTGGAGCGCGGGCTGTCCGCGGCCGCCTGCTGCCCGACCACGAGCGTGGCGGGCAGGCCACGCAGCTCCTCGACGGCTGCGCGCCCGAGCTTCCCGTAGAACTGGCGCGCGCGCGCCGACAGCCCTCCCAGGAAGCGGCGCTGCCCCTCGCGCACGATCGTGTCGACGACCAGCGAGGTCTTGCCCGAGCCGGAGGGACCGACCACGGCCGTCCACAGGCCGAGCGGGAGGTCGAGGTCGACGCTGCGCAGGTTGTGCTCGTGCGCGCCGCGCAGGGAGAGGACGTCGCGCATCCGCGTAGCCTAGCGAGGGGGTCGTGGCCCGGCGAGCCGGCCGCCCGAGGACGGAGGCTCTCCGGGGAGGGCGTAGACGACACTCCTCGAACCCTGCGGGGTCCGCACGCGGGCGAACGTCGGCCTAGGATGAGCTCATGCTCGAACTCCTCCTGTGCGCACCGACCCTCCTCGTCTCTCCTCAGGACCCCGACCTGGCGGAGGTCAACCGTCTCGCGCGCGAGATCACGGCTCGCATCGAGGAGGTCGGCGGCAACACGCTGACCCGCATGGAGACGCTGCGCGCGCTGGACGCGGAGGTCGCCGCGCAGGGCGAGCTCCTGCGCCAGGTCGTCGCGCTGCACGCGATGAAGCACGCGACGGAGCTCTCCAACTACGCGGAGGCGCTCGCGTTCGGCGACCTCACGCCGCCGTACTCGCTGCCGGTCTCCGAGGAGCTCGCCATCGCGCTCGAACAAAGCGAGCCGCAGGACGCGGTCGAGGCCATCGTCCGGCTGGCCGAGGACGAGGTGCTGGTGCTCGTCAACGAGGCGCACCACGTGCCGCAGCACCGCGCGCTCACGCTCGAGCTCCTGCACGCGCTGCGCGAGCAGGGCTTCACCCACTTCGCCGCGGAGACGATCAGCGACAAGGACACGGAACTCGCCGAGCGCGGCTACCCCTCCTCGGCCACGGGCGCGTACGTGGACGAGCCGCTCTGCGCGGACCTGGTGCGGACGGCCCTGGCGCTCGGCTACGAGATCGTCGCCTACGAGTCTCTCGGAGCGGACCGGGAACTGGGGCAAGCCACGAACCTCCTGGCGCGCACGCTCGAGATCGACGAGCACGCGCGCGTGCTCGTGCACGCCGGGTACGCACACATCAACGAGACCGGCGAGGTCGCGGGCTCTCGCGCGATGGCGGGCCGCGTCAAGGAGATCACCGGGATCGACCCCCTGACCATCGACCAGACGCTGATGACCGAGCACAGCGAGCGGCGGCTCGAACACCCGCTCTACCGCCGCATCCTGGAGGACCTGGAGCTCGAGCGTCCGACGATCTTCGTGGGCGAGAAGGGTCGCGCCTGGACGGCGGAGCCCGGCGTGCGCGACGTGACGGTGTTCAGCCCGCGCTCCGTGCTGGAGCACGGCCGACCCACGTGGCTGCGGATGAACGGGCTGCGCGGTCCGTTCCTCCTGCCCGACGACGTCCTCCAGGGGAACGACGCGGTGCAGGTGGAGGTCTGGCCGGAGCAGGAGCCCGACGGAGCGGTCCCGATCGACCGCGTCGAGGTGCGCGCGGGCGACGGTCCGAAGGCGCTGATGCTCGCCAGCGGGCGCTACCGCATGGAGGTGCGGAGCGTCGAGGACGAGGTCCTGTCCCGCACGACGATCGAGCTCCCCTAGAGCTCGAGCTCAGGCACGCGCGCGCGTGCCGAAGCCACCGCGACGCGCGTGCGGTGGGCGCTCCCGGTCGGAGTGCCGGGAGTCGGTGGCCGAGGACTCGCGACGGTCGCGCTTGTCGCCGCGCTCGCGTCCGCCCTCCCGGTCGTCGTAGCCGCGCTCGCCTCCGCGCGGGCGATCGTTCCAGCCTCCGCGTGCCCCGCCGCCGTGGCGCGGGCCACGGTCCTGGAAGCCGCCTCGACCGCGCGACCCGCCGCCCTTGTGGAACCCGCCGCCGTAGCGGTTCCCGTCGCGTCCTCGGCGATCGAAGGAGCCGCCCTCGCGCGAGTCGCCGTAGGGGCGATCCTGTCGCCCATCGCGGTCGTCGTCCCGGCGGAAGCCCCCGCCCCGGTGGAACCCGCCACCGCGACGGTCGCCGCCCTCGTGGCGCGGTCCGCCCCGGTCCGAGGAACCGCGTCCGTGAAAGCCGCCGCCTCCATGTCCACCGTGCCCTCCGTGTCCACCGGGCCCGCGCGCGTCTCGGCCCGTGCGCGCGCGCTCGATGCGCAGGTGCGGGTCGCGACGGTCGCGCTCGCTGGCGCGCTCCTCGAAGGAGCGCGCGACGTGGTTCTTCACGTCGAAGGTCGTCATCCGGTCGCTGATGCGAATCGCTCCGACGTCCTTGCCCTCGATCCCTCCGCGCCGACAGACGTGCGCGAGGATCCGCTTCGGGATCGCGCCGTGCTCACGCCCCCAGTTGATGAAGAAGCGCGTCGTCCCGCCGACCGCCTCGGCCAGCGCCTCGCGCGCCTCGTCCTCGCTGCGCGGAGCCGGCCGGAGGACGCCGTGGCGCGGCGCCTCGCGGTCTTCGCGGCTCGCCGGCGGCGCGGCGCCGAGCGCCTTCGGGGCCGGTCCGGAGCTCGGCCGCGTGAGGTCCAGCAGCGTGGCGACGACCTGCGCCGGATCGCGTCCCTCGAGGAGCCGCTCCGCTTCCTCGCGTCGCTCCTCGGTCGCCTCGGGCGCCTCGTCGATGGCCGCGAAGGTCGCGCGCCGCGCGCGCTTCGAGAGCGCCTTCTTCACCTGGGCCTCGGTCGGGATCGCGCGCCAGCCGATGTCGATCTTGGCCTGCGAGAGCATCCAGCGGACGCGGCGCTCCTTGCTCGGCGGCACCAGCAGGAGGCTCTGCCCCTTCTGGCCCGCGCGGCCGGTGCGGCCGCTGCGGTGCGTGTAGACCTCTCCGTCGATCGGCGGCGCCGCGTGCAGCACCGTCGAGACGTCCGGAAGGTCGAGGCCGCGCGACGCGACGTCCGTGGCGACGAGCACGTTGGCCAGTCCGTTCTTGAAGGCGGCCAGCGTGCGCGTGCGCTGCACCTGCGCGAGCTCGCCACTCAGCGGCAGCGCGCGGAAGCCGTCCTCGGTCAACTGCTCCGCGAGCTCTGCGGTCTGCGCGCGCGTGCTGACGAAGATCAGCGTGCGCTCGCTCTGGTTGATCAGGAGCAGGTTGACGATCGCGGCGTAGCGATCGCGACCGCGGACCCGGTAGCCGAGGTGCTCGATGTCCTGGTTCGCCTCGCCGAGCGTCGTGCCCTCGACGTGCACGGAGTCCTTCTGGTAGCGCTCTGCGAGCCGCAGGATCGCGTCCGGGAAGGTCGCCGACACGAGGTGCGTCCGGCGCTCCTCGGGCGTCGCGTCGAGGATCGCCTCGAGGTCCTCGCGGAACCCCATGTCGAGCATCTGGTCCGCCTCGTCCAACACGAGGTGCTTCACGTCGGCGAGCGAGAGCGCGCCGCTGGTCAGGTGGTCGAGCAGGCGACCGGGCGTGCCGACCAGCACGCGCGGGCGGTCCTGCAGCCGGCCGCGCTCGTGACCCGGGTTCGTGCCGCCGGTCACGCAGTCGAGCGTCACGCTCGGGACGCCCGCGTAGAGCCAGGTCAGCTCGGTCCGCACCTGGGCCGCGAGCTCACGCGTGGGGACGATGACCAGGACGAGCGGGCCGCGGACGCGCTCCTCGGGCTCGGCCTCGGCATCCGAGAGGAGCGTCGGCGCGGTCACCAGCCCCAGCGCGACGGTCTTGCCCGAGCCGGTCTGCGACGAGATGCGCAGGTCGCGCGATTCGCCGCAGGTCGCGAGCGCCGCCTCCTGCACCGCGGTCAACGCGGAGAAGCCGCGCTCTTCGAGGGCGGTGCGGAGCGGAGCGGGAACGAGAGTGAGCGGATCGGCAGTCAAGGAGCAGGGCCTCACGAGGGGTCGGCGCGGCGAAAAGGGCGAACCACCCTAGAGGCGATCCGCCGAGGGCACAACGGCCGGCGGAGCAGAAGCGACGGATCCGAGCGGATTCGGCGCCTGCATCGTGCGGAAAGGCCGCTTTCGGGCGCAGGAACGGGAAAGGGCTTCCGCATCGGCGCGATCGCCGCGAGGGGGTCGTCGGTGCCTGGCGGGAATCGAGCCGGACGCCTTAGGCTGTCCCGTGGGTCCGCCGCTCGCCCGGCAGGAGAGAGGACCTGCTCGCCCATGAACTCGCCTTTCGCGCTCTTGGATCGACGGCTGGCGGCCACGCTTCCCCCGGAGCATCGCCAGGTCGTGCACGTGTCCCGGCCGCTGCTGCAGCGCGTGGGCTGGTGGGTGTACCTCGCCTATCTCGTGCTGCAGCTGACCTTCGTACTGTCCCTCCCGTTCCTGCGCATCGAAGAGATCGTCTACAGCGACGACGTGGGCACCGTGCTCGGACGCGGAGCGTGGATCCTGCTCCTGCTCTTCCTGCCCCTGATGAGAATCCTGGGCGTCCTGCTGTTCGTCCGTGGACGAAGAGCGCGGCATCCGAGGTTCTGGATGGGCGTCTTCGTCCTCTGCACCGCTGTCCTCACCTTCCTGGCGGTCTCCACCTTCCTCGGACTGCCGTGGAACGTCCCGCGGGAACCCCTCTTGTTTCGCCCGCTGCGGCTCGTGGAGTGGCTGCTCGTCCAGACCCCGGGACTCTGGGTGCTGTACTCCCTGGGGACGACGAAGCGGCCGGACTGAGCTCGGTCTCCTCCGGAACGCGAGAAGGCCGCCTCCCCCGCGCGTTCGTGGCGACGGGAGAGGCGGCCTTCGCGAGCCGCGGGAGTGCGCTCTCAGGAGCGGGCTTCAGCGGGCGCTGCGAAGCGGGCGCCGACGACCGGCAGCTCCGCGCGGCGGATCCAGGTCACGACGGCGCCGGCGACGAGCGTGACGAGCGCCATGCCGAACAGCGCGCCGCCGTCTCCCGCGACCTCGATCCCGAGCGGGCCGAGGTGCGAGACGACCGCTCCGGCCATCAGGCCGACGGTGACGAGGCCACCGAGGGCCGCGGTGCGCGGAACCAAGAGGAGCAGGACGGTCAGGAGCTCGACGATGCCGAGTCCGATGCGCCCGAAGGGCTCGGCGCCCAGCTTGGTGAACAGCTCGACGGCTTCCGGCGCACCGGTGAACTTGAAGAACAGGGTCTGGCCGAGGATCACGGCGGCGACCAGTTGGGCGGTCCAGGTGGCGCGAGTGGCGTTCTTCTTCATGACGGGGTCTCCGGGTCAGGGTTGCCGCTTGCTACGTCGGCCCCGCGGAGTCCGTGACCACGGAATCTCGAGCCGCCCCGAAGTGGCGCCAGACCTCGTGGGGCCCGTGCACGTCCAGCTGGACCACGCCGTCCGGCTGCGCGCCCAGGCTGCGCGCGAGCGCCTTGGAGGGCTCGTTGGCCGGATCGATGTAGCTGACCAGCGACGGCGGTCGGACGACCTCGCGCGCATAGCGCAGGCAGCGCTCGGCGGCCTCGCGCGCGTACCCCTTTCCCTGGTGCGCGCGCACGACCCAGTAGCCGAGCTCGTGCTCTGGCCAGCCCTCGGACTTCCAGAGGCCGATGCAGCCGACGAACGCGCCCGTTCCCCGCTCCTCGACCGCGAAGTACCCGAAGCCCTTCAGGTCCCAGTGCCCGACCATCAGCGCGAGCGACCGCCAGGCCTGGTCCGGCGTGCGCTTGCCGCCGACGAACTCCGCGTTCTCGGCGTCGTCGTAGAACGCGATGTAGGGCGCGGCGTCCTCCGCGCGCCAGCCGCGCAGGAGGAGACGGTCGGTCTCGAGCGGTTCGATGTCCATGGAAGACGAGCGTAGCAGCCCGCCGAGAGAAACCCTCCGCGGGAGCGAGCTCTCGCGGAACGCGGCATCGGCGCACACGATCTCGCGCCGGGTCCCTCTTCCGAGAGCGGCTACCGGGGCGGTGCCTCGCTGCGCGTCGCGGTCCGGGTCTCGCTCGCCTGGTGCACGAGCGCCGCGTCGTCCGACGGAAAGACCATCAGGACGTCCGGGATCCCGTAGGGGGCGTCGCGCGCCGTGAGCCAGGCGCGGCGCTCGGACTCCACGAGCACGTCGAAGAGGACGTCCGGGTAGGCGCTGCTGGTCGCCTCGAGGTTCTCCCCCCCGACGCGCAGGACCACCTCGAACGACCCGGACACGCTCCAGCCGCCGAGCATGCGCTCGGGCTGGTGCGCGAGCGGCTCCAGCGGCAGACGGGTGGCAGCACGCGTCTCCCCGGCCCGGGCCACGGACAGCCCCTCGGGGACCACGCCCTCCTCGCGCCGCAGGGTCAGCACGACGCCCTGTCCCTCGAAGCGCTCCTCGGAACGCGGCGCGAGCGCGACCGGTTCCCGGCCGGGCTCCTCGAGGCGGAGCCCCTCGTCGGTCGCGATCAGGCGCAGCGTCTCGCCGCTGGCTGCCCGGTAGCGGCCCTCCGCGAACGCGAGCAGCGCGGGAGCGACGCGAACGCGACCGGGCTCGTAGCCGGTTGCGAAGGACTCGAGGACGACCGGCGCGGCGGCCTCCTGGACGCACTCCAGACGGACGATCCGCCCGGCGTCGCGCGCGAGCAGTCCGTCGTCGAGCGCCACGGGGGGCGCCCAGGCGCGAGACTCCAGGAGCGGAACGCGCGCGAGCACGTCGACGCGCTCCGGCGTCAGCACGAGGAGGGATGCGGTCCCCTCCTGGTCGACCAGCCAGTGACGCGCGCCGGCCGCGACGAGATTCGCCTCGTCGAACCCTCGCAGCTTGTAGGCGAGCGAGCCGTCGGCCTGGACCAGCGCGCACAGCATCGATCCGTTCGAGCCGATCAGGAGCCCGTCCCGCGCGACGAGCCGACCGTGGGAGAACTGCACCGCGCGGGCATGCCAGCCCACGCTCGCGTCCCAGGTCCCGTCGCGCCGCTGGACGTCGATGCGCCGCGTGCCGCGCTGGCCCTGGCCGGAGACGAACAGCGAGTCGTCCTCTCCGAGCAGGAGCATCGCGTAATTCGTCTGCTCCGGCCGCACGTGCGGAACGACCCAGAGCTCCTCGCCGCTGGCGGGGTCGATCCCCACGGTCTCGCTCTCGAACACGCACAGGAGCTGCTCGACGCCGGCGAGGCTCGCGAGGACGGGCGTGACGTAGGTGGCGCCGCGGGCGGGCGACCGCCAGAGCTCCTCGCCGGTCGCCGGGTCGAGCGAGACGACCCCCGCCGCCCCGCCGCTCAGGAGGAAGAGGCGCCCGTCGGACACCAGCGGAGCGGCGGCGAACCCGAACTGGACCGGCTTCGCGCCGAGCTCCTCGACGGCGTCACGCTCCCAGCGCGTCGAGCCGGTCTCCGCGTCGAGCGCGACCAGACGACCGGCGTAGCCGAGCGCGAAGACGGTGCCCTCCGCCCAGACCGGCGCCGCGTGCGGTCCACGGCCTCCGCCGTAGTCCTCCTGACCGTCGCGGGCCGCGTCGGGGAAGGCGGTCTCCCAGCGGGTCGTGCCGTCCTCGAGGTCGAGCGCGCGCACCGTGACGTTCTCGTCGCCGGGAACGCGGTAGCTCACGAAGACGGTGTCGCCCTGGAGGGTCGGAGCGGAGAAGCCCTGGCCGAGCTCCTGGCTCCAGCGCTCGCGCGCGGGCGGCTCGACTTCCTGGGGGGACGGGAGGAGGGCGACCAGACCGAGGAGGGGCGTGGCGATCATGGGGGCCCTTCCGCAAGAGGGACGGAGTTCGATGCGCCGGGAACGGGAATGGAACGAAAGAACCCGCCCCCGCCCCGTGACCCACGCGCGCGTCGTCCGTCTTCCCGTGGCGGGTGGGGGCTAGGGATGGAAGGACGCCGCCGACCGCTCGGATCCGCCCCCGGATCCGCGCCGGCCGTCCCAGACGGACCGGAGCCGCGTACCCTGGGCCATGTCGATGCGCCTCCTCCCCGTCTGCCTCCTCTTCGCCTGTGCCCCCGCGGTCTCCGAGCTCCAGCTCGAGCCTCGCCCCAGCGCCACCGAACCGCCCATGCCCACCGACTCTTCCACGACCTCGCGGCCCGCCCTCGACCTCGAGCAGCCCACGGCCCTGCGCACCGCGACCTTCGCGCTCGGGTGATTCTGGGGCCCCGACTCCCAGTTCGGGAGTCTGCCCGGCGTCGTCTCCACGCGCGTCGGCTACGCGGGCGGCTCGACCCCGTCGCCCACCTATCACGCGATCGGCGACCACGCGGAGACGATCCAGATCGACTTCGACCCGAAGGTCACGAGCTACCGCGCGCTGCTCGAGGTCTTCTGGAAGAGCCACAACCCCTGCGGCAGCCCCTGGAGCCGCCAGTACATGTCGGCGATCTTCACGCACGACGACGAGCAGCTCCGCCTCGCGGAGGAGACCGCTCGGGACGCGGCCGAGCGACGCGGTCGACCCGTCACGACGGAGATCGCTCCCCTGCAGAGCTTCACGCTGGCGGAGGACTATCACCAGAAGTACCGCCTGCGACGGCTGAAGACCGTGGCCGCCGAGCTCGAGGCGATCTACCCGGAGCTCGACGACTTCGTGCGCTCCACCGCCGCGACCCGCATCAACGCGTTCGCCGCGGGCTACGGAAGGCCCGGTGAGCTCGAGGCGACCGCCCCGAAGCTCGGCCTCGGCGAGGCGGCCCTGGACGAGCTCCGTCGCGCCGCGAAGTGAGCGACCGGAGGGGGCCCGGCCCCCTGTCCGGTGTTTTCTCACGTCCGCGCGGTTGAAGGCGCGAGGGCAGGGCCCAAGACCCTTCGCCCGAGCCGCGGGGCCACGTGATTCCCGCGCGCGGGCGTCCGTTCTCCCTCCCCCCGGGTTCCCACCCCAGGGATCCCGACCCCACTGCCTCCAGCCACCCCATGAGCACGTCCCGCGTCCTCCTCGTCACCTCTCCGAGTCCAGGCGAGGGCAAGAGCGCCA
>CAZDYS010000131.1:0-9118 GCA_964509445.1 uncultured Planctomycetaceae bacterium | reverse complement strand
TGCCGCCGCCGACTTCCGCAACGACGCCGTCGACGCGGGCGAGGTGAACGCCGGCCACCAGGTCGTCGCGCTCTCCGAGCTCGTGCGCACCGGTGCCGGCCGACTGCAGTCCGGGGCTCCGCTCGCCACGGTCCGCGTGCGCCACAAGGCGCCCTTCGCCGTCGACCGCGGCGAGCTCGGCCGCACGGCGAACGAGGAGGCGGAGGTCGCCTTCGAGGAGGAGACCCGCCTCGAACCGGCGGACGTCGCGCTCAGCTTCCAGGGCGCGAGCTTCGGCTTCCGCCGCTCGATCCTGGTCGCGCAGTTCGCCGAGGTGCTGCGGCGCAGCATCCACACCAAGGGCGACTCGCTCGAGCGGCTCGTCTCCACGACCCGCCGGCTCGCGGACGTCTCCCGGGACGCGGAGATCGAGGAGCTCCTCGAGCTGATCGAGCTCGCGCAGCCGCACCTCGACCAGCGCGCCGCGCAGGACGCGGACGACGAGCTGAACGACCTGCTCGACCAGCTCGCGCGGCTGCACTACGAGGCCGGCGTGCGTGAGCAGGTGCGCAAAGAGGGCGAGGAGCCGGACGCCGCGATCGAGGAGAGCGCGGCGGAGGAGATCGCCGAGCTCGAGCGCCGCGTCCAGGCGGTCCTCTTCCAGCGATACGGAGTCGCACACGACGTTGTTCCCGACCCGGCCTCCGAGGACGCGCCGCAGATGCTCGACAAGCTCGGCTACACGGGTGAGGACGGCGGGCGCGTTCGCTGACGAGGAATCCCGGACGCGCGGTTGCCCGCCGCGCGTCCGCATGCGATGAGGGGCGCATGTCCCCTCGACTCACCCTCGCGGTCGCCGCACTGCAGGCCGGCCTCGCCGTCGTCCTCGGTGCCTTCGCGGCCCACGCGCTCAACGACCGGCTCGTCGAGGCCGGCCAGCTCGACACCTGGCGCACCGCCGTGCGCTACCAGATGTGGCACGCGCTCGCGCTGCTCCTCGTCGGGCTCCTGCGGCAGCACGCGAGCGGACTGGGGTTCACGAGCTGGATGTTCCCGCTCGGGAGCCTCCTGTTCTCCGGCTCGATCTACGCCCTCGCGTTCGGCGTCGCCCCGTCCGTGATGGGGCCGATCACGCCGCTCGGAGGCACGCTGCTGATCGCGGGCTGGGTCGGGCTCTTCGTCTGGGCGCTGCGGCGCCCGGCGGCGGGCTGAGCTCCGCGACTCTCCCGGGCGGAGAGAGCCGCGGAGCAGGCGACCTCAGTCGCTGAAGACGAGATTGTCGACGGCGCCGGAGCCGAGCAGCTCGACCGTGATACGCACGACGGCGTCCAGGTCGAAGCCCGTGTCCTCGCTCGCCGTGGCCGTGGCCGTGGCCTGGACACCGGACTGCGGACCGAGCTCGTTGAACTCGAGCGTGCCGAACCCTCGACCTCCGACCGATACGTCGCTCGTCCAGCCGCTGGGGACGTCGAACACGCGCTGGCGTCCCTGGTCGTCGGTCAGTTCGACACGCGCATCCTGGGGCGTTGGCCCCGGGCAGATGTCGATGAGGTCGATGCACACCGGCGAGCGCGGCTCCGAGAAGTCGAACTCCAGCACGCCGCCATCCCGCGCGTCGTCCGGGAAGTCGAACAGGCCCGGGACGGTCTGCAGGCCACGCTCTTGGAGGATGAGAACGTTGCCGCGCTGGACCAGGAGGTCCCGGTCGCTGGAGAACACGTTCGGTCCGAACGGGTTGGAGTCGAAGACGGCCGCACCGAAGTTCGCGCCCAGACCGACGACGTCCACCAGGCGCCCGAACTCGTTCGGTGAAGCGACGGCGTGGCCGTTGAGGAGCGGCGTCGTGAAGTCGTCCTCGACCTCGAAGTGCAGCGAGACCGGGTCGTAGGCGAACAGGTTGCGCCAGAGCTCGCGGTTGTTGCCGAGGAAGTAGTCCTGCAGGTACGTGTTCGCCTCCGAGACGAAGAGCACGCGGCCGCTCCCCGGAGCGAGGGCGCCGGGCTCGATCACCACGACGTGTGCGCTGCCGTCCTCGAAGGCGACCAGGGTCTTCCCGAAGGGGCCAGGGTCCGCGATGCTCCCGAAGAAGCCGGGCTGGTTGATGGGCGCGCGCACCGACGTGATCGGGCCGAGCGGCTTGCGTGTCAGCGGGTGGAGACGGACGTCGGTCAGGACATCCTGGTCCGGATCCAGGTCGGGGAACTCGAGCCCGAAGGGACCGCCCACCGACACGTTCCCGGCCCCATAGCCGAGGTTGTTCTCGCCCAGGAAGACGAGCGCTCCGCCTGAGAGCACGAACTGGAGGATCTGGATCGTCTGGAGGGCGTCGAGGGACGTGTTCGTGTCGAACAGTCCGAGGAACAGGATGTCGACGTTCTCGAGCGCGGCGGCATCGAGGGAGTCGACGGGCACGAGGGTGAACCCGTCGTCGACGAGGTCTTGCGAGGCTGCCGGGAAGAACGTCAGCCGCAGGTCGTGGGGGACGATGAAGTCGGTCGAGTACCCGATCGTCTTTCCCTCGACTCCGACCGGTCGCGGACCGAACAGCGAGGGCGCCTGCGTCGTCCTGCGCGGTGCCCGGGGCGGAGCGAACGTCCGCGCCGACCGACCCGTCATCGGGTCGACGCGGGGACGTGTGTGGGCTCGCTGCGCGGCCGGGGCCGGAGTGAGCAGGGACAGAGCCAGTGCGAGCGGAGCCAGGGGGGCGAGCTTCATGAGCGGTTCCGTGGTGGTTGGGGGGCAAGGAGCAGGCACTCAGCCTACTGCAACGGTCCCCGATCCCCCCCCGAAGTCGCTCAGAGCTCGCGCACGAGCACCGTCATCACGCGCGCGATCTCGTCGCACTCCGCCTCGCTCGTGCAGGCCGGCGGGAGCGCGTAGAGGACGTTTCCCAGCGGGCGCAGGAGCACGCCCTCCTCGATCGCGCGGCGTCGTAGGCCGGGGACGAGGTCGGCCATGTAGCCCTCCCCTCCCGCTCGCTGGGGGTGGAGCTCGAGCGCGACCACGCCTCCGCGTCGGCGGAGCTCGCGCACGCGCGGGTCGTCGCGCAGCTCCGAGAGGTTCGCCTCGATCCGCTCGCCGATCGAGCGCATGCGCGCGGGAACGTCGTTGTCCAGCGTGAGCCGCAGCGACGCGCGCGCCACCGCGCAGCCGATCGCGTGGGCCGTCCAGGTGTGCCCGTGGGGGAAGAAGCGCGTGCGGTCCTCGGAGTAGAAACTCCCGTAGATGCGCTCCGTCGCCAGGGTCACGGCGAGCGGGAGCAGGCCGCCGGTCAGGCCCTTCGCGAGGCACAAGAGGTCCGGCGCGACGCCCGCCTGGTCACAGGCGAACAGCGAGCCCGTGCGCCCGAAGCCGGTCATCACCTCGTCGGCGATGAAGAACGCGCCGGCCGCGTCGCAGCCCTCGCGCCCCGCGCGCAGCACCTCCTCGTCGTGCATCACCATGCCGGCGGCGCCCTGGACGAGGGGCTCGGCGACGAAGGCGCACAGGCGGTCGGCGTGCTCGGCCAGGGCCGCACGGACCGCCTCGGCCGTCGGCGGGACGTGCACCACCTCGAACAGGAACGGGGCGTAGGGCTCGAAGAACGGCACCGGGTCCCCGACCGCCATCGCGCCGAACGTGTCGCCGTGATAGGCGCCCTCCAGCGCGACGAAGACCGTGCGTCGTCCCTCTCCCGCGTGAAGATGCGTGTGGTAGGCCATCTTCAGCGCGATCTCGACGGCCGTGCTGCCGTTGTCGGACCAGAAGACCTTCGTGAGGTCGGCGGGCGCGACCGCCAAGAGCTCTTCCGCGAGCGCGACCGCGGGCTCGTGCGTCGAGCCGCCGAACATCACGTGGTCGAGCGTGCGGGCCTGGGTCTCCATCGCCGCGATCAGCTCGGGCTGCGCATGACCGTGGAGGATGGACCACCAGGAGGAGACCGCGTCGAGGATCTCGCGTCCATCGGCGAGCGTGAGCCGCGCTCCACGCGCGGAGGCGACCGGCATCGGCTCGGGGTCCGCGCCGTGCTGCGTGTAGGGGTGCCACGCGACCTTGCGGTCGCGCTCGACGAGCGGATGGCGCTCGCTCACGGGCCGAAGACTCCGGAGACGTCGTTCTTGTCGAGCCAGTCGTCCAGCGCCCGGGTCGACAGCTCGGCGAAGCGCGGCACCTCGAACACGCGCGTGAGGCGTCCGACGCTCTTGAGTGTCTCGCGGTTCGAGTCGTGGCGGTCGCCGACCAGGAACAGCGCGCGCGGCTCCAGGTGGCGCGCGCGCAGGGCCTCGAGCGAGAGCAGCGTGTGGTTGAGCGTCCCGAGGCCCGAGCGAGCGACCAGGACGTGCGGCGGCGCCATGCGCTCGAGCCAGTCCGCCTGGGTCTCGATCGTCGGCGTGATGCGGTAGGGGACCAGGAGTCCCCCCGCGAGCTCGACGATCAGCCGGCTCTGCGTGAGCATTCGCAGGATGCCGTGGAGGCCGTCCATCAGCTGGCGCGGCTCGATCGCGACGTCCGCGTCGATCGCGGCCTCGTGCGGTGACGCCGGGAGCGGCAGCCACCAGGCCGGTCGCATCAGCTCGTGGGGCGCGACCTCGGTCAACCGACCGACGGTGTCCGTGTCCGAGTCGTCGCCGGTCTGGACCGGCTTCCAGTAAGCCGCGTCGCCGAGGCGCTTGGCCGCGCGCAGGAGCAGGGCCGAGACGACCGTCTTCCCGATCTCCGTGTCCGTGCCCGTGACGAACAGCGCGCGCTCCAGGTTCCTGCGCGGCGCGGGATCCTCGGCGGTCGGTTCGGTGCCGTCGAGGGCGCGCGCGAGCTCGTCGACCTCGGCGGCGGTGTTGAAGGAGTGCAGCACCGCGCGCAGGCCCGAGCGGTTCTCGGGAACCGTCGGCGGCCGGACCGCGCGGACGTCGAGGCCCTTGCGTCCGAGCTCCGCGGCGAGCTCGACCGCGCGCTCGGGGTCGCCGATCGGGATCTGCACGATCGCGCCGGCGGGGGCGGGGAGGCCGAGGCGCGTCGCGAGCTCGCGCGCCAGGGCGTGGAGGTTCGCGCGCTCCGCGTCCATCGTGCGGACCTTGGCGATCGCGGCGACCAGGGAGCCCGCCAGGGCCGGAGGCGGAGCGGTCGTGAAGAGGAAGCTGCGCGCGCGGTTGACGAGGTGCTCGCGCAGGAGCCGCGAGCCGCACACGAACGCGCCGCCGACGCCGAGCGACTTGCCCGCCGTCACCGTGCGTGCGGCGAGCACGTGCTCCAGCGCGGGGTCGCCGACCGCGTGCCAGGCGCCGCGTCCCTCGGTGCCGACCACGCCGGCCGCGTGCGCCTCGTCGACCAGGAGCCAGGCGTCGTGCTCCGCGCAGACGCGCGCCAGGTCGGCGAGCGGCGGCATGTCGCCGTCCATGCTGAAGATGCCCTCCGTGAGCACCAGCCGGCGGCGTACGTCCCGAGCGCCGGCGAGCTGCTGCGCGAGCTCGTCGAGGTCCAGGTGCCGGTGGACGAAGACGCGCGCTCGCGAGAGGCGCGCCGCGTCGATCAGCGACGCGTGGTTGCGTCCGTCCGAGAACACCGCGTCGCCGCGACCGACGAGTGCGCCGACCACGCCGAGGTTGGCCTGGTAGCCCGAAGGGAACAGCAGTGCGGCCTCGGTGCCGAGCCACTCCGCACAGGCCTCTTCCGCCCGTTCGTGATCCTCCGAGCCGCCGCCCAGGAGGCGCGAGGCGCGACCTCCGGCGCCCGCGGCGGTGAGGGCCTCGCGCCCGGCTTCGATGACCGCCGGGTCGCGCGAGAGACCCAGGTAGTCGTTCGAGACGAGGTCGACCGATCCGCTGCCCGCACGCGGCGCAGTCAGCGTGCGCTCGAGGCCGCTCTCCCGCCAGCGCTCCATCTCGAGCGCGAGCTCGCGCGCGAGGTCTCCCACGGGCTAGGACTCGAGCGGCGTCAGCCCGAGCTTCTCGAGCAGAGCCGCGTCGCTCTGTTGGCCCGGGTTCGGCGTCGTCAACAGCTCGTCGCCGACGAAGATCGAGTTCGCGCCCGCGAGGAAGCACAGCGCCTGTCCCTCCTCGGTCATCTCGGTGCGTCCGGCGCTCAGGCGCAGGACGGCACGCGGCATCAGGATGCGGGCCGCTGCGATCGCGCGCACAAGCTCCGACCAGTCGACCGGCTCCTTGTGCCCGAGCGGGGTTCCTTCGACGGGGACCAGTGCGTTGATCGGGACGCTCTCGGGCTGCGGGTCGAGCGCGGCCAGCTCGGCCAGGAGCTCGGCACGGTCCGTGCGCGACTCCCCGAGCCCCAGGATGCCGCCACAGCAGACGTTCACTCCGGCCGCGCGCACGTTGGCGATCGTCTCCAGGCGGTCTTCGAAGCACCGCGTGGTGATGATGTTGCCGTAGAAGCTCTTCCCGGTGTCGAGGTTGTGGTTGTAGTAGTCGAGCCCGGCCTCCTTGAGACGACGGGCCTGGTCCTCGGTCACCATCCCGAGCGTGACGCACGTCTCGAGTCCACGCGCCTTCACGCCCTTGACCATCTCGAGCACGCGGTCGAATTCCTCGCCGTCCCGGACCTCGCGCCAGGCCGCTCCCATGCAGAAGCGATCGGCGCCGTTCTCCTTGGCCTTGTCCGCCAGGGCGAGCGTCTCCTCGACCTCCACCAGCGGTGCCTTGCTGGAGGGCGAGCCGTGGTGCGCGCTCTGGGAGCAGTAGGAGCAGTCCTCCGGGCAGCCGCCGGTCTTGATCGAAAGGAGCTGCGAGCACTGCATCTTCGTCGGGTCGTGATGCTCGCGGTGGATCGCGGCGGCCTCGAAGACCAGCGAGAGCAGGGGCCGGGAGAGGAGCTCCTCGACCGCGGCCACGTCGTGGCCGGTGCTCGCGGGAGTGGACGGGGAGGTCGACGGGGGGGCGCACGCGGCGCCTGCTTCGGGGATGGGTGCCATGGCGGCGCGGGATTCTACTGTCTCGGCGCCGATCGGCCTCCGCAAACCGGCGGCTCGCGCCCACGGCCGGGGTTCCGGACGCGCCAGGGGCTCTCCGCCGAGCTACCCTGAGCGCCGCATGGACCCCACCAAGCCGACGAACTACTGGGACTACATCCGCGTCGAAGAGCTGCTCGCCCTGCAGGGCGGACTCGAGGAGGACTCGGAGCAGCTCTCGAACGACGAGGTGCTCTTCATCACGGTGCACCAGATCTACGAGCTCTGGTTCCAGCTGGTGCTGCGCGAGCTCCGCTCCCTGCGGGACTTCTTCCACCGCGACGTCGTGGAGGAGCAGGCCCTGTCCAACGCCGTGCGCAGCATTCGCCGCGTGTCGACGCTGTTCCGCCAGTGCGCGTCCCACTTCGAGCTGATGGAGACGCTCACCACGCGCGCCTACCTCGGGTTCCGCGACAAGCTGATGCCGGCGAGCGGGTTCCAGAGCGCGCAGATGAGACAGATGGAGATCCTGCTCGGGCTGCCGGCGGACCAGCGCGTCCCGCTGGGCTCGAGCGAGACCTGGCTCGAGGCTCTTCGCGCGCACGACGGGTCGGAGTCCTCGGCCCTGCGTCGTGTGCGGAAGCAGCTGGAGGACGGCCCCAGCCTGATGGAGGCCGTCGAGGAGTGGCTGTTCCGCACGCCGATCGACGGGGTCGGGCCTACGGAGGACGGGGCGGAGCAGGCGCTGGATTGCTTCATCGAGGCCTACCTCGGTGCGCAGGCCAAGGAGATCGACGCCACCTGCGAGATGGCCGAAGAGCGCGCGCAGGCCGACGCCGACCGCACGCGCCTGCGGGAGCGCTACGCGGCGGAGAAGGAGGCGACGCGCGCGTTCCTCAACCCGACCGTCGAGGAAGGCGGCGCGCGGCGCCGTCGCATCCGTGCCGCCGCGCTCTTGATCCTCTCCTACCGTGAGCTCCCGCTGCTCGCCTGGCCGCGAGACGTGCTCGACGGCCTGATCGAGCTCGAGCAGCAGATGGTCGTGTTCCGGCAGCGCCACGCGCGCATGGTCGAGCGCGTGATCGGACGGCGCACCGGCACCGGTGGGTCCAGTGGCGTCGACTACCTGGAGAAGACCGCCCAGTCCTATCGCGTGTTCCGCGACCTCTGGGCGGTGCGGACGCACCAGATCCGTCGAGAGGCCAACCCGCCGCTCGAGAACGCCGGCTTCTACGGCTTCCTGAACTCCTGAAAAGGCCGTTCAAGAGCCCGCAAACGCGACTTCACTGCGTTCCCACCGGCCCTTCGCGCGATCTTCACGCTCAGTTGCGAGAAGACCGCCCCACCAGCAGGGGGCGGAACTCATGACTGCAGTCGTCGAAGCGGAGAAGAACAAGGGCAACGTCCTCGTCATCGAGGACGACCGGGACATCGTCGAGGTCCTGCGCTACAACCTCGCCAAGGAGGGCTTTCGGGTCTCCGAGGCGCGTGACGGGGAACGCGGGCTCGACATGATCCGTCGCGCCCAGCCGGACATCGTCGTGCTCGACCTGATGCTCCCCGGCAAGGACGGGATCGAGGTGTGCCGCCGTCTGCGCGAGCAGGGCGAGACGCGCGACCTGCCGATCCTGATGCTCACCGCGAAGAGCGAAGAGGCGGACGTGGTCGTCGGTCTCGAGATGGGCGCGGACGACTACATGACGAAGCCGTTCAGTCCGCGCGAGCTCACGGCGCGCGTGCGCGCCATCCTGCGCCGCGCCCAGGCGCGCGAGGTCGCGAGCGGGAAGACGCGCATCGAGATCCACGACCTGGTGCTCGACACCACGCGTCACGAGGTGCTCGTGGCCGACAAGCCGGTACAGCTCACGCGTGCGGAGTTCCGACTCCTGTGGGCGCTCGTCCAGCGTCCTGGCCGCGTCTACGCGCGGGACGAGCTGGTGGAGCAGATCACCGCGGGCGAGAGCTTCATCGTGGACCGCAACGTCGACGTCCACATCAGCGCGATTCGCAAGAAGCTGGGAGACTCGGGTAAGGTGATCGCCACCGTGCGCGGTGTGGGATACAAGTGCCTCGACTGACCCTCTTCGGATCCCGCTTCTTCCTCAACATCTTCGCCTCTTACGCGGCGATCCTGCTGGTCACCTCGATCCTGGTCGGGGTGCTGGTGGTCGACTCGACGGTTCGCAACCTGCGGGAGGACCAGGAGACCTCGCTGCGGAACTACTGCTCGCTCCTCGCGCCGATCGCGGAGCAGGCTCTCGA